>JABWBV010000128.1 GCA_013359445.1 Anaerolineales bacterium
GCGTTTGCCAGGCATTTTGACTGACTAAACGGATGGGCAATTCATACGTAGGGTGCGCGCCCGCGGCGGCGTCTAAAACAAATAAATCTTTCCCTTGCAAATAAGCCCGCACGCGCAATAATAATCTTTCGAATTTTTCTGGAGCAAGCGGTTGATTTACTTTTCCCCACCAAATATCGCTGGATTCTTCGCCATAGTTGACCACAAATTTATCGTTTGGGGAGCGCCCCGTGTGGGGGTCAGTACGGACGACCAGAGTCCCCGGTTCGGCCAGGGTTCCTTCTCCCCGCTGGATGGCTTTTTCCATCAAAGCAGAAACTTGTAAATTCCAATAAACATCGTTGAAATGGCTGAGACCGTGGTGTTCCAAGCCGTAGTTGCTGGGTTGACCGAAATGTTGAGGCATAATTCTGACTCCTATAGGGGGTGGGATGGCTGTCTCAAGGGGGCCGCACAATCTTAAGCGACTTCTTTATTGGAGGCAAGGGATTTTGAGCAAATTTTGTGAAAATAAACGCTATTCATCAGCGCGAACCACCCGCTGTCGCCCGCTAAAAAGAAAGACATACACCGCCAATCCCACACCGCTCAGAATAAACAAGCCACCGACAATCCCCATCGTTGGCGAGCGTCCGCCCTCTTCTGGGGGAGGATTGGCCTCCAGTTCGGCGGTGCTGATTTGTGCACCAAAGTCCAAAAAGGATTCATCCCCCCCTTGTAGTTCAAAATCATAATTCAAAAATGTGGTTGGGTTGTAGCCATCCGGGGCCGCGACGGAAATTGTATATTTCCCCGCCGGGATGTCCAAAAAGCACGTTCGCACGGGCACAATATCCCCAAACTCATCCACTTCTGTCGCATCGGTGGACTCCCCGGTCTGCGTAAAACCGCCCACCTGACTGGCAAGATTGATTGCCCCATTCAAAATGCCGAACTCCGTTTCCTCGCGAATGGCATCACCGTTGACATCTTCAAAAAGCAAAACGCACACGGTGCCACTGCTGGGGCCAGCGGTCGGCGTGGGGGTGAACCCCGCGGGGATGGCGGTTGGGGCGGCGTTGGGGTCTTGCGTGGGTTCTGTCCGGTTCCCAAACCCTAACAGAATTTGTTGCCCTTCGCCAATCACATCATCCGCACTCAGGTTATTGAGAATGCGAAGTTCATCCAGCGAAACGCCTGAAATGGCAGAAATCCGCCACAGGGTATCCCCAGCCTGGACAATGTAAATGATCCGACCATCCGGGCCTGCCGTGGGGGTGGGAAAATCGGTGAGTTGAAGGGCGGGGGCCGCGGAGGCAGGGGTGTTAAAGAGGGTGGAAATTCCTGAAAGCGTCAAAAAGCCGCACAAAATCAGGATGAGAAGCAAAAATTTTGTTTTCATTGGAGGCGATTATATCACTGCCCCCACTTCAAGCCCGGAATCAGCATCGGGGTGCGTTTTCGATAGTCCTCATAAGCCACCCCAAACACTTTGACCAGTTTCCGCTCTTCGTAAATCGCCCCGACGATGGTGTAAAGGGTGACGCCCACATACAACGCCAACCAGTTAACCGTCATTACCGGTGTTAACCAAATAAAAAGCAGGCCAGCCGTGTAAAGGGGGTGGCGGACCCAACGGTACAACCCGGTGATCACCAGCTTTTCTTCTTTTAATGCCTGCGGGATGGTGACCAACTGACGAAGCCCGATAAAAGCAAGCGTGTCCGTTTGCAAGATACCGACGGTCAGCATCACAACGGCCCCCGCCTGCCCCGCGAGGGCGAGGTACAGCCAGGGGGCAGGCATCCGATAAAGCACCGAATCCGGCAGAAGGGGCGGGAGCGCGAGCACGGGCAAAAAGGAGAAGAACCCAAAGAGGTTGAAAAAAAGGCGATACCAACGGTCGGTATGGTTCCCCAACCATTGCCGCGCGAGGGCTTTGGTTTTCAACGCCGCCAGGATCGAATGAAGCAGGCCGTAAACAAAAACAGCAAAAAGAATATACAACGGGGATATGTTCATAAATTTTTAGGAGGGCTAAGGTTCATTTTCCAGATGTTCGATCAAGGAAAACTCTGGAGGCACCGTGCGGCGTTTTTGCTCCGCTTGTTGAATCCGCATAGAAAGCAGATGGACGAGCATCGCCGTCGTAAAGACAAACAACCGCCGCTCCGTATGCCGCTCATTTGTATACATCAGCCGGATCGGCAACTTAAGCATCTGACACCACGCGCGGAGCGGTTCGTTCGCAAAGGAGATGTCTTCCATCTGGTGGATGAAGAATTCCCAGACATTTTTCAACGTCCACAAATCGTCCCGTTCATCTACGCTGATCAACCCCAGGCAATACGCCGCGCGAATCCGGGCACTGAACGACCCCAGCGGGTGATCTTCCCCCAGCAAATCGCTGACTTCGGCGGGGTCGCGCACCATGAAGGCGAGCAGAAGTTGAATGAGGTGCATATCCAAAAGGACAATCGCCTCGATGGCAACCGCGCGATCACTTTTGCCGCGCGTTTGGTCGACAAAAAAACGGGATTGGAGTTTATCTTCGGGGGCGTTGTTGAGCATGGAGGTTTTTCCCTGAATAAAGAGGTGTTTGTAGTGAGGCACATCAGTGCCGTCCGCACTTCGCAAAGCCTACGTGCGGAACTACAAGCGGTTTGTAGTGAGGCACGAAAGTGCCGGATGGCCGCACTTCGCAAAACCTGCGTGCGGCACTACGAACGGGACTACGAACGGAGTTATGAACCAAACCCAGGCAGTTCGATCACTTGCCCACCCGTTTCCACGAGCCAGTAGGGGTACCACGCCAGGCCGAACAGTTCCACGCGGATGTCCTTTTTGAAGGGCTGGACGGGAATTTCGGTGAAGTTGGTGACGAGGTCGGCCCAGCGCTGGTTGAGGTCTTCAAGGGCGGTGGCTTTTTCTTGTTCGGCGGAGGCGAGTTGTTGTTCGAGGCTCTCAAGTTCGGCCTCCGATTCTTCCACGTCGGCTTTGGCTTTTTCGGTCATGCGGCGTTTGGAGAGGGAGGTGGAGATGTTTCGCCGTTTGGAGCCGGTGAGGAAGCCGAAGACGTTTTCGGCGTGGGTGCCCATTTCTTCCATTTTCCGTTGAGAGAGTTCGGATTTGTCGGATTCGAGTTCGCGAGTTTCGCGGGCTAATTTTAGCTTTAATTGTTCGATTTTGCGGGCGTGAGTCTGGGAAATTTTGGCGAGTTCGGCGTCGCGGCCCGCGCGGGCGGCGTTGGAACAGAGGGTGCGGAATTCGGCGGGGGAGACGTTGGGGCCAGCGTAGACTTTGAGGGCTTCGTTCGCGCGGACGGTGACTTCGGCGTGGCGGTAGATCCATTCGAGGAAGTCGGTTTGTTGGGCGGGGTACCACGCGCTTTCGGCGAGCTTGCCCTCGAGGGGGGCGAAACGGGATTGGGGGACAGGGCCACGGTCGAGGGTGCGGGGGTCGAGGGCGGGGGTTTCAAATTCTTCCCAGTGGAGGAGTCCGCGCGGGTCGGGTTCGACGACGGAGACGGTTTTTTGGAGGGCGTGGTCGAGGTTGTATTTACGGTTGAGGAGGCGGACGCTGGCCTGGGCGAGGAGGGCGGGGCGGTAGAGGAGGCCACGGGATTGGGCGTCGGGCGGGAGGGGAGAGCCGTCTTTTTCGGCGGCTTGGGAGAGGGTGAGTGTATGGGGGATGAAGTATTCGGTGACTTTGGCGGGGAGGGGGGGGCGGGTTTGCGAACCAGGAAGTTCGGAGCCGGGAAGGGGAGAAGAGGAGATAAGGAGAGAAGGTGAAGGGGAGGGGAATTGGGAATTTTTAAGGGGGGGAGGAGAGGTTTGGGGGCCGGAACCCGCGAGGGATGGGGTGGGGGGCGTGGAAGGGGGTGGGGGGGCGATCACGTCCGCGGCGGCGGGGATCAGGTTCGGGTCGGGTTCGGGTTTTTCAACAGAAGAAGCGGCGAGGGCGTTGAGGGCGGGGAGTTGGGTGCGGGTGAGGGGGCCGGCAAGGTAGTTCATCGTCCAGCGGGTTTGGAAGAGGAGGGGTTCGGGCTGGTGGATGTTGTGGAGGAGGAAGACGCGTTTGCCGAGTTGGGAGATGAGGGTGTTGAAGGTGGCGCGGTTGAAGTTGCCGGAGGTGGCGCCTTCGAGGCCGTCGAGGAGGCGGTCTTTGTCGCGTTCGGTTTGCAGTTTGCCGATGAACCAGGTTCCGGCGTTGGCGAGGGCTTTGTAGTCGAGGTCTACGGGGTTTTGGGTGACGAGGAGGAGGCCGAGGCCAAAGGCGCGGGCTTGTTTGAGGAGGCGGAGGAGGAGGTTTTTGGACGGTGGGTTGCGGGCGGGGGGGAGGTAGCCGAAGATTTCGTCGAAGTAGAGGAGGGCGCGGAGGGCGGGGGTGCCGGGTTGGGCGCGCATCCAGGTTTCGAGGGCGGCGAGGAGGAGGGTGGTGAAGAACATGCGCTCGCTGTCGGTGAGGTGGGCGAGGTAGAAGATGGTGTGGCGCGGGAGGCCGTCCGGGGTGTAGAGGAGCGCGGGGATGTCGAGGGGTTCGCCTTCAATCCAGGCCTGGAAGGTGGGGGCGGCGAGGATGTTGTTGAGGAGCATGGCGAGGCCGAAGCGGTCGTTGGGCGGGAAGAAGGTGTTGATGTCGAAGACGCCGAGTTTTTGGAAGGGCGGGGTTTGGACTTGCAGGATGAGTTCGCCGAGGTCGAGGTCTTTGTTTTGGCTCCAGGCATTTTCGAAAATGTTGGCGAGGAGGATGTGTTCGCGGGAGCGGACGGGGTCGATGTCTTCGAGGCCGACGAGGCCGAGGAGGGCGGTGGCGGTGCCGGAGATTTTTTCGCGGAGGAGTTCGCGGTTTTCCGCCCACGGGATTTGCGGAGCCTTCAGAGAGGCGAGGATGCTGACGGGGATGCCGGCGTCGGAGCCGGGGGTGTAGACGGTGAAGTGGGCGGAGTCGGCGAGTTGCTGGAGGCGTTCGGGGGGGATGTCCCACTGGGCGAGGCCTTTTTTCCAGAGGTCGGCGGCTTCCGTGGCGGCTTGTTCGGGGGTTTTGCCAGTGCGGCGGGCGAGGTCGGCGTTGATCCAGGGTTGGAAGTCGGCAGAGGCGAGGTTGGGGAAGTGGAGGAGGGCGTTGGTGATGTCGCCTTTGGGGTCAATCATCAGCGCGGGGATGCCCTGGAGGGCGGCCTCTTCGAGCAGGCCGATGCACAGGCCGGTTTTGCCGGAGCCGGTCATGCCGACGACGACGGCGTGGGTGGTGAGGTCGGCGGGGTCGTAGAGGAGGGATTCGCGGGTGGTCTCAGAGAGGGCGGGGTCGTAGTGGCGACCGAGGTAGAAATGGAAGGTACTCATAGTTGGGATCGAGAAAAATGGGACGCGGATTTTGCAGATGAAGGGGATTTACGCGGAAATTTCTTTGAGTTTCTTATATTCAATAAACAAAGTTGCCCCTGGAAAATGCCAAGACTCGTCAACACTGATTTCTGCATCCAGACCATTTGTTTCGCAAAATTCAACAGTTTCTTTCAAGGTTTTTAAGTTCATTCGATATGGCTGTGAAACAATCGATTCCGTTTTTCCATCCTTGCGCCATTCAGAAACATGATCCATTCCGGGGATACAAACGGGAGAATGACATTTTTCCCCTGGACAACGTTCCCCCTTTAGACGACTAACGCAAACATGACTATCGCGTGGAGCTTTCATGTCTCTTTTATACCCTTGAATTTTTCTTTCAAAAACTGCCTCTGCGTAAGCTCGCTTAACAGTATCTGCCCCCTCATCTTCAAGTAGTTCCATTAACATGCTTACTGCTTTCAAATATTTTGCCGTTGGCTTGTCATTAAAGTTTCTTTTCATGCTGATGCCTCCATTAGCTTAATTGTCTCAAGGTGACGAGAAAATTGTTTTGCTAGTATATCCAATAATTATGCACACACCCCTTCATTGAAGAGGGGATGTAATGTCGTTAGGTTTTCTTTCGATTACTCCTGTAGCGGACGCTTGAAAAAGTAATAAGGTCCATCTACTGCAACGAGCTCCCATCCTTCTTTTCCAAGTTGTTGTATAAACTCATAAAAATTTTTTCCAACAACTTTGCTTGACTCTGTCGCCCAGAGTTTGGCACTTTTATTATTTATTTTATTGATATTCTCATTTCCATATCTTTGAATTTCTAGGTATTCCCATTTTTGCATCATACACTCTCTTACTAATTATTTTTGAGGCGAATAACCCTATTAATTTGGCCGATAGCTAAAATTCACTTTTTATTCCGAAACCGCGCAATCCGCTCCTGAATCTCGCCCACAATCCCCTCCACCTCCTTCAAATCATGCGGATCGAGAAACCGGGATAGCTCTTTGATCAGCCCCTCCATCTCCGGCTGGTACGCATACAACAACGTCGCCACATCATTCTCATAAATCCCCACCTTTGCAAAATTTCCCTGCCGGTACAACGAAGGAAGTGCGTACAGTTTGAGCAGGATCAGCCCTTCCACCGTCGCCGTGGGGATGGTTTGTTCGGCAAAAACCTGAGGGGTGGTGTGCTGGCGTTGGATTTTGGCAAAAAGCGGGTTGCTCGTCAGCAGAAAGTCAATTTGCAAATTCTCGAAAGTCCCCCGAGCAAAGTTCACATCCTGGCTGGTGAGGTGGATTTCGGGGAGTTTTTTGAGGGAAGACAAAGCCATGATCAGGTCAATATCTTCGGTATTTCGCCCCTCCACATATTGGAGGATGGCAATTCCCCCCACAAGCACAAAATCTATTTTGCGCTCGCGCAATAAAACCAGTAGCCGCTCAACAGAAGAGAGAAGGGAGTCAGTATTCATCAAAGAACCATCCCGTTTTTTAGGCTTAAACACGACCGCATTGCGAATGACATTGCCGATGTGAATGGGGGTCTGAAGGGTCATTGTTCTTGTCCCTTTTCCATAAGCACAGAATAAACCTCATCCGCCTCGTTATCCCACGCGGTTTTCAATGCCAACTCGCCAGCGAATTTCCAAAATTCAGTCTCCTCATCCGGCAAGATCGTCACGAGTACCCGCGCGTTTTCAGGGAGTTGGATATTTTCTAAGGGAACGATTTGTCCTTCTCTGACAACGGCTAAAAAAGAAAATAACATGGTATTTCACCTGATCACTCACATAGTATATCCCAAAAAAATACCGCCCTCGTCCGCTAAACGCCTGTGATTAGGAAATCACCGGCTGGTACACAAAGTGCGTTGAAACACACTGCCCGCACAATTCTCCCCCAATCCGTTTCGACGGATTTTCTCTGCCAGACGCCGAATTCCTATTCGGAACGCTTCGTCGAGATGGCGGTATGGGCGAGACGGGCGGGAATATCCTCTGTTTTGCACCCGTCGCGTACTTCCCGCCCGTCTCGCCCCGACAGCCCCCCAGGCACGCAACGGCTCTACTCCCCCGCCTCCCCCACCACCCTCTGCACCTCCTCCAAATACACCCGCGCCACCTCCTCACTAAAAATCACCACCACATTCTCGTCATTCCGCACCTCCGCGCTCACCGAAAAATTGTACGACCCCGTAATCACCACCCGCCCATCAATCACGATGAACTTATGATGCAATTTGTCCGGGTTCGCGTCCAACCGCACATCCAACCCCTCCGTCAACATCCGGGCAAATTCCCCGCCGGGATTCTCCAACTGCCCCTCGTCGAACACCCCCTGCACCAACACCCCCGCCTCCGCCCGAGCGAGGATCGCATCTGCGATATCGTTCGACGTAAACGAAAACGCCAGAAAATGGATACTGACCTCCGCCGCGTTAATCAATTCGACAATCCGCGCACTGACCCCATCGTCCGGGGAAAACCACACCTCCACATTTGAACCGGACACCGTGAACGAACGCCCTCCCACCTCACGCGGCGACTCTGCCCCAAAGAGTCCGCCCCCAAACATCTCCTCAAACTCCGCGCGGTACACCTCCGCCACCTCGGCACTCCCGAGCCAAATCAGATTATTGTCGTTCCGATACCCGTCGTTCAACGTAAAATTCATCGAACCCGTCCACACCCCCTGCCGATCCAAAATCACAAACTTATCGTGCATCCACCCGTCCTCGCTCGTATCCACCACCACCGGAATCCCCGCGGCGATCAACTGCTGAACCTCCTCCCGATCCGCGTTGTCCGCCTCAAGCACCACCCGCACGGACAGGCCGCGGTCGTGCGCGTGCAACAACGCATCCCGCACACTCCACAGCGACAGGTCATATGCGGCCACGTCCACACTCAACTGCGCCGCCTCAATCGCCTCCACCAACGGCTCATCCGGCCCACCGCTGAACCCGTCCAGCGTCCGGTCGGTGAAATAGATCGCGTACCAAGGCCCGGTTTGGTTCTGCAAACTGGCGGAAACGGTCGGGGGTGGGACACTGACCTCGGTCAACGACCCCGGCCCGGTCAGGGCGAGCAGAAAGGTCGCGGTCAATGTCAGGGCGGCGAGGATGAGCAGGGCGAGCGGGGTTTTGGGGGAGCGTTCCATTGTTTCAAGAAAAAGGAGAAATCCCTAGCAAGAAATAGTTCGATGATTTCAATGGAGGTGATCTTGAACGAGAAGATTATAAAAGAAAAGATGGATTAAAATAGCTTGAGGTATGTACAAAACTTATGCTGAAATTCCTTTTGGATTTTTTCCGCCCTCCAATCTTTGAAGATGAAGACCTCACGCTTCGGGCACAGTTATTAAATGCCCTCATCCTGTCGGTCTTTATTGCCCTTCCGGTGATGATCATTGGGAATCTGTTCACCGCCGCGCCCAATCCTTTTATTTATTGGGCATCAGGGCTTGGGCTTTTGCTTGCGGTGGGCATCCGCGCCCTTATGCACCAGGGACAGGTGTATTGGGCAAGTGTCTTGTGGGTTGGCCTGGCTTTGGGGTTTGTGACCACAGGCATTGTGGTGTTGGGCACGGTGCGCGCGACAAACACCTATATCTTTTTGTTGGATATTGCCGTGGCGGGGTTTTTGCTCAACCGACGGGCGGTGATTTTGGTTGCCGCTTATAGCTTTTTCGCGGTGGTGTTGCTTGGAAGCGCACAAAATCTCGGGTGGCTCCCGGTAAATAGCAACATGCCCGATATGAGTGTTTCGGTCGCGTTCAATTTTCTGGCGTTGATCATCGGCACAACTTTGTTGATGATCGTCTCTGTGCGGGTAATGAATCGGATGATCGAAACGGCACGGAACGAAGTTGCAGAACGCCACAAAACGGTCCAAACCTTGCGCCAGCGCGATGCCATTATGCAAGCGGCCACCTTTGCCGCCCATCGTTTTTTGCAGGCTTCGGACTGGCGCGCCGAAATCGCACGGGTTTTGGAAGAACTGGGCAACGCGACAAACTCCTCCCATGTCTTCATTTTCGAAAACCATGCACTGGAAGATGGCACAGAAGTTACCTCACAGCGGCATGAGTGGACGGCCCCCAATATGAAGGCGGACCTCCACAACCCCTTGTATCAAAATGCACGCCTGCGCGCGCCCGGCACAGAAGCCTGGTTTGAGGCCATGATCTCTGGGGAGGCTTTTTATGGGACACGCGACATTCTTTCGCCGGTTGAGATTGAAATATATATGGAAGAGGGGCTTCTCTCTTTCATTAATGTCCCGATTTATGTTGGCGAGCGGTGGTGGGGGATTATGGGTTTTGATGACTATGTGTCCGAACGGGAATGGACCGCGGTAGAAATCGAGGCCGTCAAAATCACGGCCAGCACCCTCGGCGCGGCGATTCAACATCAATTCAACAACGAAGCGCTGGCCCGTCGGGATGCCATCTTACAGGCGGTCAACTTTGCCGCCCAACAGTTTTTTCAGGCCGAAGATTGGCGCACGCACATTCAGGCCGTGTTGGAACAGCTCGGACGGGCCACACAATCTTCTCACGCCTATATTTTCGAAAAACACGTCCTCCCCAATGGCACCCCAGTGATTTCACAACGCTATGAATGGGTGGTGGAGGGGGTTCAACCGGACCTTGATGACCCGGAGTTTCAGGAAATCGAAATCTTTCATAGCCACTCCGATCCCTGGTTTGAGCAGTTAGCCCGCGGCGAGGTGTGTTTTGGCAATCTAAAAACCCTGCCCCCCGTAGAAAGCGAGTTTTTTGTCCGGCGTGGCGTTAAGGCGCTGATCGATGCCCCGATTTTGGTGGACAATCAATGGTGGGGGGTGATTGGTTTTGATGATTGTTTCACCCTGCGCGAGTGGGACGCGGCGGAGGTGGATGCCATTCGGATTGCCGCACGCACGCTGGGGGTCGCGATCCAACGTCAGATGAGCGATGAGGCTTCGCGCCAAAGGGACCTTCAATATCGCACGGAGTTGGAAGAACGTGTGCAAGAACGCACCCATCAACTCGCGGAGGCCCTCCACGAAATCGAAAGCGTTTCATATACGGCCTCGCACGACTTACGCGCCCCAGTCCGGGCCATTAATGGCTATGCCAATATTTTGTTGCGCGAATTTTCCCAGCGATTAAACACAGAAGAATACGAATATCTGCAAAAAATCGCCCGCGAATCTCGCCGGATGGGCAATTTGTTGGATGATCTCATTCGCCTGATTCAAATCAACCGTCAAACCATGCGGATCAGTCGTGTTAACCTGAGTGAATTAGCCCCAAAAACGGCAGAAAGGCTCCGCCGCCAATTTCCCACCCAAACGGTCGCGTTAAATTTTCAACCCGATCTGCTTGTACAAGGCGATCAGGAAATGTTGCAAATGGTTCTGGATGAATTGTTAGATAACGCCTGGAAATTTTCAGCGCAACACCCCCAACCGCAGATCACGTTGGGCATGATGCCCTCACATCCCCATCCCGTCTACTATATTCAAGATAACGGAATTGGCTTTGAAATGGTCTATGCCCACAAACTTTTTCGCAACTTTGAACAACTCCACCTGCCTGGCACCTATGAAGGCACCGGCATGGGGCTGGCCATCGTCCAGCGGATCATTCAACGGCACCAGGGCAAAGTCTGGGCCGAAGGCGTGCCCGGTGAAGGGGCGAAATTCTTCTTTACCCTGCCAGACGCAGAGGCGGAAAAGGCTTAAAACCAGGAGATTACCCCGAAAGGAGGGTGAACGGGGAATGTCCCCCCCCGTTCACGCTCCTTTCGGGGCGTTTTCTCGCGAAGAGCCGTTCCCCTTAATGACCACCACCCTGGTGATGGTCCGCGTCGTGATGCCCACCGTCATGGTACCCACCATGCCCAGCCGCCGCGTGCAGGTCCGTACGGCCAGCTTGGGCATTCATCGCCACCCAGGCCAGCCCTATCGCCAACAAGACCACCGCGACCACGCCCAACGGGGTCAAGCCCAAATGAATGGTCATCAATTCGGCAGGGGGGTGCCCTTCTTCAAACAACCCACCAGCCAGTGTCGAAAATTGAACAAGTGAAGGAAACATGGTTTTCTCCTGAAAATAAATTCGGGGCACGGCTCAAATGCGGCCCCGTAAAAATCAAGTTGGGGTTTGAACTTCCTGCCGAATGCCCTCCCCCCACTGAATGCCTTCCCGCGCCATATAATACGCCCCCAACAGCGTAATCGGAACCCACAACGCCACGTGTAACACCAGCGTGTACCCGGCGGCGATAGATTTTTCCACCCCCGCCGCGGTCAAAACAGCAATCCCTGGGGCATCGAACGTCCCCACATACCCTGGCGCAGACGGAATCGTCGTCGCCAGATTCACAATCCCATTCATCAACATCAATGTAAAAAAATCCACCTCAAAGGGGAATGCGTGCATCACAAACCAATATTTCCCCGTCTCCAACAGCCAGATCACCACCGAAGTTAAAAACACCATCAACGCGTTCCACGGGGAGCGTAGAGAAGCCAGGCCATCTAAAAATTTTCCTGCAATCCCTAAGAACTGAACGTGAAAACGGGAGGGGGTCAGATGTGTGATCGCCCACACGCCCACGCGGGACGCCGCTTGCGGAAACATCGCCGCCAGCAAAAACACGCCCAGCGCCAGCGCAAACACCCCCGTCCCAATCACCGCCACCTGCTGAATATTCCCCACAAACCCCGAATCCCCCGTCAACTCCGCTAAACGCGCGAGATTCAAAAACACAAACGCCAACATCACCACCCCGTCAAAAATCCGTTCCACAATGATCGTCGCCAGCGACGCCGAGACGGGGACGCCCTCCCGCCGTTTTAGCACCACGGCCCGGAGCACTTCCCCCGCGCGGGCTGGGTAAATGTTATTGCCCATATATCCAATCGCGACAATCGGAAACATCGTTTTCGTGGGGATGGCTTTTACCGGGCGGAGCAAATAGTGCCAACGCCAGGCACGCGCCCACACCCCCAAAAAATACACCGCCACCCCGGGAATCAGCCACCAATAATTCGCAGTCGCCATCGCAGACCAAAAATCTTCCAATTGCAACCCCCGCAAGGCCAGCCACAAAAAGACGGCGCTGATTAATACACCAAACCAAAATTTCCAATTCTTCATAAAGCGGGATTGTACCACTCTCATTGCGAACAACACACCTTGATCTCATTTGGATGCAGAGGCCTCATTTTTAAGAACGCCGTTCATTCGGTATAATGACAACATGCTTTTTCGCCGTCGTACTTTTCCACGCGGGTTGTTTCTCGTCCCGATCGTGATCTTGAGCCTGATCGGGGGGTGGCTTCTTTTTACGCGGGAACGCCCCACCCCGACAAATTTGTTCCCCGCACCGGGTGCGGTGGCGATTCCGGGGCTGGCGCCAATCCAAATTACTTTTTCCTCCGCGATGAACCACGAAGCGGTCGAACAAAATCTCTTTCTCGAACCCACACACCCCGGTTCGTTCGCCTGGGAAGGGGACACGCTAACGTTCACCCCCAGCACGCCCTGGCCGAGTGGGGCTGTCATCTCTGCCACGTTGGGGACGGGCGCACGCTCGGCGCTCGGCCTGCCATTGGCCGAAGCTCCCACCTGGTCGTTTTCCGTGGCCCGTACCATGCTGGCGTATCTTTGGCCGGCGGATGGGACGGCCAATTTGTATATGCTTGATCCAGTGGGCGGGACGGTTATCCAGTTGACAGAGATGGGCGGGGTCTTGGAATTTAGTGTAGGGGCCAATGGGTTGGCTGTCTATTTCAGTGCGCGTAACAACTCAGGCGGGAGCGGAGTGTGGACGTTGGATTTGCTGACGCGTGAAAGCACCCCACTGTTTGATTGTGGGCAAGATTTATGCGCGCTTCCCCAACCTTCGGCGGGGGGGACCTGGCTCGTTTACGAAAATACCTCGCAAGGGGAACTTTGGCTTCTCCCCCTCGCAGGGGGCGCGCCCTTCCGGCTGGGGTTGGGGACCCGTCCGCAGTGGTCAACGGACGACAAGTTGGCTTTTTATGATCGGGCCACGCAAACCTTTCAAATTGTGGACCCGACCGGGGTCGTACTCGCTTCGTTTCCCAATCAGATGGGGGAACCGGGCGCGTGGTCCGCAGATGGGGCCTATTTCACCACCCCCAACACCGATGCCCAGGCCGAATCCAGCCGGTTATACGCCTTCTTAACCATCAATGGCCTGATCAACGATTTGTCTGGCGAAGGCTTTGTCGAAGACACCTCCCCAGCATATTCCCCCGATGGGCAATGGCTGGTCTTTGCCCGAAAATTTCTCGACGCCGAACGCTGGACGCCGGGCCGCCAGGTTTGGGTGATGGAAGCGAACGGGGATAACGCCCACCCACTGACAAACGACGAGTTTTTTTCGCACACCTCGTTCGCCTGGAGTCCCGACAATCAGTTCATCGCGTTTGTTAAAGCCCACCGCACGGCCCCCGATGCCCGCCCGGAATTGTGGATGATCGGCAGAGATGGCAGTAACCCCGTGCAACTGGTGATCGGGGGGTACGCGCCCCAATGGATTCCCTGAGGCTCCCCGTTGCCAGTGCGCATTTCTTCATGTAAAGTAAACCCACC
>JABWBV010000753.1 GCA_013359445.1 Anaerolineales bacterium
GCAGCGGCTGGAGGCGGAGCACGACAATTTCCGCGCCGCCCTCCGCTGGTGCGTCCAAAACCACCCCGAAATGGGTCTGCGCCTTGTGATCGCCCTGGAAATCTTTTGGGGGCACTTCGGCTATTTGCACGAAGGCCGCGCCTGGATGGGCGAGCTTCTTCTGCACAGCGAACAAGCCCCAGCCCCTTTGCGCGCCCATACCCTGCGCGTCGCCGGACATTTAGCCAACCTCCAAGACGATCTTCTGCGCGCCCGCACCCTCCTCACCGAGGCCCTCCGCCTCTTCCGCACCCTCAACGACCCCCTCTCCACCGCCAACACCCTGGTCAACCTCGCCAACGTCTGCCTGTTTGAAAACCAATACCAACAAATGGAAATCTACGCGCACGAAGCACTGACCCTGTTCCGCACGCTCAATCACCTCCCCGGCATTGTGTCGGCCAATACCGCCCTGGGCGCGGCGGCCAAAGAACAGGGGCGCTACGCCGAGGCCAACACCTTTCTGCACGAAAACCTGGCCCTGTGCCGGGCCAGTGGCAACCAACGCGGCACAGCGCTCGCCCTGCTCGAACTGAGTAACAATTTCTACTGGACGGGTGATTACGCGCGCACCATTGAACTTGCCCAACAAAGTTTAGACATTTACCGGGAACTCAAACACAAGCTCAACCTGGCTTCCTCGCTGGAAACCGTCGGCATGGCAATGTTCAAACTGGGCGATCCCGCCCGCGCCCGCCCCCTGCTCGAAGAGAGTCTCGCCCTCTACCGGGAAATGGAAAGCCCCAGCGGGGAAGTGCTGGTGCTGTCCAGCATCGGGCAAATCGATCAGGCGTTGGGGGATGTCGCCCAGGCGGTGAAGGATTTCCAAGAAGCCTTGCGGATTGCCCACGAATTGGGGGATAAACGCCGGATGGCCTTTTCCCTGGAGGGGTTGGCGCAGGCCTGGGCAGAGTCCGACCCCGCGCGGGGGGCGCGGATGCTCGGGGCGGCCCACGCCCTGCGCGAGGCGATCCGCTCTCCGCTCCCCCCCGGTGAACAGGCCGGGTACGCCGCCATGCAGACGCACATCCAATCCGCGTTGGGAGAGGCCACGTTCACTGAGGCGTGGCAACAGGGATATGCGTTCACATTTCCAAAAATCCTCGAAGCGGCGGGGATATTCCCCCACGTTTAACGGCGCAAAGAGAAGAATTTTGGTAACCCTTCGGCCAGGGTAACATTTTTCTTAGAGAACGATTGAAAACTCCCTATCCAAACCCTAAAGGTTTTCTCTGATAGGCGCATGTTTCGGTGGGAAACGTGACGCAAAAGCACAAAAAACCTTTAGGGTTTGAGTTTTCAGACAGTCTCTAAACCTGAGCCGTTACGAATTTTGCACAAAAAGAGAGGGTAGGGAAATGACATCCCTACCCTCTCTTTTTGTAGGCCAGGCTCCTGATGGAGAGCTTTACGACTTCAACCCCTTCTACCGAACCACTGTTGGCAGAAAAATCGAGAAATTACAGGCGGGAAGCCCCGGCCAGTTGACCACATTCGCCAAGACCTCCGAGGGCAGGTTGCACACATCGGGCGCGGCGGCGAGGGCGGTCAGGGCGGTTTGCGCCAGGGCCAGTTCCGACCCGCCGGGGGGGGTGACGCAGTTGGTGGTACAGCCTTCGGGGCCATAGGTTTCCTCGGCCAGGCCACGATAGAGGAAGTAGATCAGATGGGCGGTTTCCCCCGGTTCGAGGGTGAAGGAAAAGAGGTGCGCCAGGGTACTGTCGCCGTATCCTGCCCAGGGGGTTTCAAAAGGATTGTTGAAAAAGTTGCCCGTGCCCGTATAGGAGGTGTCACTCGCATCGCGCAGGAGATAGCCGACGGGAGGGTTAAACGAGGTGGTCGGGTTCCAGGGTTGGGCACCGGTGGTCACGGCCCAGGTATCGGCGGTGTTTAAGGTCAGATTGCCCGATGAATCAGCCGCCAGCGTAGTCCAAGACAGCGAGCCTAATTCCCCACCCCAGGCGACCTGCACTTGCCGCACGGCGTTGCTGGTGTTGGTAAAGGTATCCAGGTAGCGAAGATAATTGGCATCGGCAGGGGCATACACCTCCCGGCTGACCGCCACGTCGCTATACACCGGGGCGTATGCACTGCTCCAGCCCCGCCCGCCGTCGAAGGTCAGGTCAAAGCCGGACACCTCCGCATTGTCGGTCAGGAGGGTATTGGCCCCATCCAACACCCGCAGGCGGAGCATCCCATAACCGGGCACGGTCTCGGAAGTCAAACTCGCGAAAGCCTCCTGCCCGCCCCTGGCGACCCCGCCATTATCTCGCCGCAAGCCATCATACAGGTCCCAGGGGTTGCCGTTGTCCGAAAGCAAGCCGGTATAGATTTCAAAGTAATCCAAATTATTGAAGGTAAAAGTTTCCGGCCCACTGGTGGAAACCTCAATCTGATTGGGGAGCCACTGCGGGACATCCAAGGGGGCAAGTTCCAGGGTAAAGGGCACCGTCTCCCCCGCGGCCACAGAATCCGCACTACATGTAATCGTACCTGTGCCACCTACGGGCGGGAGTGTACAGGCCCACCCATCCGGGGAAG
>JABWBV010000129.1 GCA_013359445.1 Anaerolineales bacterium
AGTACATGCACCGCCACAGGTGGCGGGCGTTGGGCGGGCTTCTCGGCCTGCCAGCCCTGTTGGCAGTGCACCCTCCGCAATCCTGCCTGTGTTCAACCTCTGACCTCTGGAGTTTTCACATGGGAATTGCCCTGTTGGCTGCGGCCACTCTCACCCACCCCTTGACGGCCTTGCACCATTGGTGGAGCACCCGGCGCAGCCCGCTGAACCGGCGCGGCCCTTCGCACTGCGACGCGCAGCAAGCCTTGCGTTCGCAGCTACCGTCGGCAATCCCTGCCAACGCGGTCAGGCCAACAGGCCCACAGGGCTTGCATGAACCACTGCACCACGCTCCTGTTGCCGCACGCAAGGCCTGCAAGCCCGCCGCACGCCCTGCGCGGTCCTTGCACCATACCGAAACACGTCCAGCAGTGCGCGTGCTGCGCAGCCACACCAGTTCCTGTGGACGCATGGTGATTGCAGGGCGTATGGCCGATGTGTGCGCCGAACTGGACCGGCTGGCCGCCATCGAAAACCGACACTGACAAACCACCCGTACCCGCTCCACGGGCGGTTTCGCAGGGTGCTTTACGTGTTGTTGCCGATGTGCCGCCACGGAGCCAAGGCACAATGGCGGGATGAATATCGTGATCCTTGATGACTACCAGGACGCTGTGCGCAAACTCCATTGCGCAACACGTCTGGACGCCTATTCCGCCAAGGTCTACACCAACACCGTCAAAGGCCTGGGGCAGCTGTCAGTACGCCTGAAAGATGCCGATGTGATTGTTCTGGTGCGCGAACGCACCCACATCTCGCGCCAATTGATCGAAAAGCTCCCCCGCCTGAAACTGATTGCACAGACAGGGAAGGTCGGTAGCCATATCGATGTCGGGGCCTGCACCGAACGCGGCATTGCCGTGGCAGAAGGGGTGGGATCGCCTGTAGCCCCTGCCGAACTGACATGGGCACTGACCCTGGCGGCCATGCGCAGGCTACCGCAGTACATCTCCAATCTCAAGCATGGCGCATGGCAGCAATCCGGACTCAAGGCCGCAGGAATGCCACCCAACTTTGGGATTGGCAGTGTTTTGCGCGGCAAGACACTGGGCATCTGGGGCTATGGCCGCATCGGCCAAATTGTGGCGGGCTATGGTAAAGCGTTTGGAATGAATGTCCGCATATGGGGGCGCGAAGCGTCACGCATTCAGGCACTGACCGACGGCTACCAGGTTGCCACCACCTGCGAGGAGTTTTTTGCACAGTGTGACGTCATTTCCTTGCACTTGCGCCTGACAGATGAGACGCGTGGCCTCATCACACTGGAAACACTGTCATGCATGAAACCCACCGCTTTACTGGTCAATACTTCACGCGCCGAACTGATTGAACCCGATGCGCTGATCGCAGCGCTCAATCGGGGGCGGCCCGGTATGGCGGCGGTGGATGTGTTCGAGAGCGAGCCGATCTTGCAGGGCCATGCCCTGCTGCGTCTGGAAAATTGCATCTGCACGCCACACATCGGCTATGTCGAACAGGACAGCTACGAACTGTATTTCGGCGCAGCCTTTGACAATGTGGTCAATTTCATCAAAGGCACTCCAAGCAATATTGTGAACCCGGGTGCACTGCAGGTCAGGCGCTGAAATACACCGCCACGACCCCTCCTGAAACAAAAAATGGCTTCCCGAGGGAAGCCATTTTTGCGTGCACCGGCCTTGGCCGGTGCATCTCTGACCATTGATCAGTTCAGTGCCGTCTTCTTGCCATCAACATACTTGTACAGCGTGATAGCGGGGTTCTTCATTTCGCCATTGGATTCAAAGGCGATATTGGCCGTCACGCCCTTGAAGTTGGACTTGGCCAATTCGTTCACATAGACCTTCGGGTCCACGGAATTGGCACGCTTCATGGCATCCACCAGCAGCATCGTGGCGTCATAGGTGTACGGGCTGTAAACCTGGAACTGGCCAGGGTACTTGGCGTCATAGCGCTTTTTCCATTCCACGCCGCCGGGCATCTTGGCCAGCGAAGCGCCGCCTTCAGCGCAAATCACGTTGGACAGGGTCTTGGCACCAGCGGCCAGCTTGGCGATTTCAGAGGTGCAAACGCCGTCGCCGCCGAAAATAATTTTTCAGCAATTTGGCTCGCCCGGAATTTACAGGATGAGCCAAATTATTTCAGGAATAACGACTTCAGACTTACCATTGAAGTCGTTATTCCTTTTTTTGAATGGCATGGCTAGAGAGGGGAGACTCCCCAAAAAAGAGCAATGAAATCTTGCGCCAATTTTCAGAATTTTTGTGGTACGCTATTAGCATCTTCTTGTTCCAAAAAACCTGCATGACCGAGAATTCTAAAACAAAAGAGTTTTACAAATCACTCCCGAAGGTGGAATTGCATCGTCATTTGGAAGGCTCTCTTCGTTTATCCACGATTTTAGAGCTGGCCCACGCGTGGGGGTTGAACCTGCCCATTGCTGATCCCCCGCGTTTACGCGCCCTGGTCCAGGTCCAAAAAGCCGATCCCCCTACCTCCACCAATTTTTTGTCCAAATTTGAAACCCTGCGCCTCTTTTTCCGGTCCCAGGAAGTGATTATGCGGGTGACGCGCGAGGCGGTGGCCGATGCGGCGGCAGATAATGTCCGGTATATGGAACTCCGCTTTACCCCTGTCGCATTGAGCAAAGCCCAAAAATTCCCATTGGATGAGGTGATGGATTGGGTTATTGCCAGCGCCCGGCAAGCCGAACAGGATTTTGGCGTGGTTACCCGCCTCATTGCGAGTGTCAACCGGCATGAGAGTGTCTCGATTGCGGAGACGGTCGCCGGGTTGGCGGTGGATCGGTTGAATAACGGCATCATTGGCCTGGACCTCGCGGGTGCAGAAGGCAAGTTCCCCGCCGCCCCGTTTGAGGGGGTTTTCAAAGAGGCGTGCAAAGCCGGGATGCGGATCACCATCCACGCTGGGGAATGGGGGGGGGCAGAAAATATCATCGAAGCCATTCAAACCTTAAATGCAGAACGTATTGGGCACGGGGTCCGTATCTTTGAAAATCCATATGCGGTCGATCTGGCCATTGAACGGGGCACCACCTTTGAAGTATGCCCCACCAGCAACTACCAATCCGGCGTGATTGGCCCCGAGGACACCCACCCGCTCGCCCGGATGATTGACGCGGGGTTGTGTGTCACCCTCAACACGGATGACCCCAGTATTTCAAACATTGCCCTCAGCGATGAGTGTTACCT
Source organism: Anaerolineales bacterium (assembly GCA_013359445.1). Taxonomy (GTDB): domain Bacteria; phylum Chloroflexota; class Anaerolineae; order Anaerolineales; family JABWBV01; genus JABWBV01. Next base: position 3,231 of record JABWBV010000129.1, read on the forward strand.
CGCGTGCGAGCAAATGGCTCTGCCCTTAGACACTCTCAAAACAACCATTTCGAATGGCCTTCAAGCCTCTTTCCTGCCCAACAGCAGTCAAGAAAAACTACTTAACTCCCTTAATCTTGAATTGACAGGAGCGATTCAATGACCCCTTCCAACCTTCAAATCCCCCCCCAGTTCAGCGCCGTCTTCGGAATCGGTGCCCCGCAAGCGGTGTTCCAACCCAAAGGCGCCGGCAAGTGGTCGAGTTTAGTTTTTGGTGTCATCTTTTTAGGCGGTTCCGTGCTTGGATTTTTAGGCGGGTCTTTTGTAACCTATTCCAACTATTCGAAATTTGGCCCGGCCAGTCTCCAACAACAACTGCAGAATGTGTTTTTGCCCACCGTCTTGATTGCAGGGTTTGTGTTCTTGCTGGGGGTGGCGGCTTTATGGAGCGCATTCACCAACTGGCGAAAAGCGGCGGTGGTTTATCAAGAGGGGTTGGGCTACTCCGACCACAAAGGGGTTCGCACCCTGCGCTGGGATCAGATTACCGGCATGACTTCCGCGGTCACCAAACATTATCGGAATGGCATTTACACCGGTACAACCCATTTGTACACCCTTTGGGACAAAAACGGGACAAAGCTTGTATTAAACGACTCCCTGCCGAAGGTGGAAGATCTCTCGAATCACATACGCCAGGGCATTTTCCCCTTTCTCTACAAAGCGGCGGCTGACAGCTACAATGCCGGGCAACGAGTTCAATTTGGCCCTGTCACCATTAGCAAAGCCGAGGGCATAACGGTGCAAAAGAAATCGTACAAGTGGGATGAAGTCGGACAAGTCAGCGTCGAGCAGGGATTTTTGAAAATTTCCAAAAAGGGTGGCGGCTGGTTTAGTGGGACTGGCGCGGCGATTGCCGCCATCCCCAATTACGAGGTACTTCTTTCGATTATCAACCAGGTCGTCGGGGTCAAAGCAGGGTAAACACCTTTACGCATGAAAAAAAACTCCAAAACCAGCCGTTTTGGTACCACTTCGCGCATTGCCCATGATGCGTCGGACTTTTACAATTCCCGGCTCAACAAAACGCTCCCCACTGAACCCGCCCTGCTCCTGCCGGACGCCCCTTTTCCGGGGGAACTCGAAAATCAGATCATCTTGGGCAGTGCCGAACGGATGAACGCCATCCCGGATCATTCCCTGCATTTGATGGTCACCTCCCCCCCTTACAACGTTACAAAAGAATACGACGAAAACCTCTCGCTGGACGAATATCTCACCTTTCTGCGAACTGTCTTCACCGAGACCTATCGGGTGCTGGTCACGGGCGGACGGGCCTGCATCAACGTCGCCAACCTCGGACGCAAACCGTACATTCCCCTCTCCGATCACCTTTCGCGGATGATGATCGAGATCGGCTTCCTCATGCGGGGGGAGATCATCTGGCACAAGGGGGCGGGCGCGGGGGTTTCGATGGCGTGGGGGAGTTGGCAATCCGCCGCGAACCCGGTCCTGCGTGACACCCACGAGTACATTTTGGTCTTTTCAAAAGGGTCCTTTTCCCGCAAAAAAACAGAGGGGAAAGAAAGCACCATTTCCCGCGACGAGTTCATGGAATGGACCAAATCCGTCTGGACGTTTAACCCCGAATCGGCCAAAAAAGTGGGGCATCCAGCCCCATTTCCGGTCGAGTTGCCGTACCGGCTCATGCAACTGTACACCTTCACCGGGGATGTCGTGCTGGACCCGTTCATGGGTAGTGGCACGACCGCTGTCGCCGCATTGAAGGCGGGGCGAAAATATGTGGGGTACGAAACGTCTGCGGAATATCTGGCCCTTGCACAACAGCGTGTGCTGGATCACAAGCGATGAAAACTAAACAAGAAATCGTCACCAACTGGCTTCCTCGTTATACCGGAACCCCACTGGAGGATTTCGGAAAATACATTTTACTCGTCAATTTCAGCGATTATGTCTATCGGTTTGCGCGGTGGCACAATGCGCCTGTGCATGGCGAAGACCGCTCAATGATCAACGCCACTGCAGAGGGGATTACCATCATCAACTTTGGGATGGGAAGCGCCAATGCGGCCACGATCATGGATTTATTGCTCAGCATCAAGCCGAAAGCGTGCCTGTTTTTGGGGAAATGCGGCGGGCTGAAAAAGAAAAACAAACTGGGCGATCTGATTCTGCCCATCGCCGCCATCCGCGGGGAGGGGACCTCGAACGATTACTTCCCCCCCGAAGTCCCCGCGCTCCCCGCGTTCAATCTGCAAAAAGCCATTTCCACCACCATTCGCAATAACCGTCGCGATTACTGGACCGGGACGGTGTACACCACCAACCGCCGCGTATGGGAACACGACGATGCCTTCAAAAGTTATCTGCGCCGCATCCGCTGTATGGCGATAGACATGGAAACGGCCACGATTTTCACCACCGGGTTTTACAACAAGATTCCGGCAGGGGCGCTCCTCCTCGTCTCCGACCGTCCGATGATCCCGGAAGGGGTGAAGACGGAATCGAGCGATAAACAAGTCACTGAACAGTTTTTGGACATGCACCTCAAGATCGGGGTCGAATCCCTGCATGAGTTACTCAACCAGGGTCTATCGGTCAAACATTTACGGTTTTAGATGCCGATCTTAGGAAAGGGCCTTTGGGGCCGGGCGGTAGGAGGCGAACTTGGTGATTGCCCCATAATTAAGGCCCAACCCATGAACAGCCTTTCCACTGACTAATCATCAAACCTAAAACCAGCGAAGCTTTCTGTTTTTTGTAGGTGTAGATCAGAGTCTGCCCCCCTTCGTAGTGTTGTCCGCGGACAATGACTTCCATTTTATTGTCGCCATTGAGATCAAGAACCGCCCAAATACGATACGCATCTGGCGCAATATAATCGGTTTTTTCCTTGTAATAATCACCCACCAGTTCAACCGCAACATATTTATCTTCTTTGGGATACAAAACCGCAACCAGGTTGTAATCGCCTCCATTAGCATAAGGCCAGGCATAACTACTTTGACGGTTTGCGCTCACGACCACTTCGTCCGTCCCATCTTTGTCGAGATCGATTATCCAGGCATCCGTGATCAAAACCGGAGAGTCACCGACACCTCCTTTTCTCAAAAGGGGTGCTAAGGCATTGAGATAAGCTTGTTCTTTATTATTCCCCAAAGACGGGACACGTGGAAGGGCATTCCACGGCCCACTGATCGCAAGCGAACCAAACCCAATCGAAGGTTCAAAATACACCGATGACAGCGATTCGTACCCATTACAGCCAATGGTCGGGATGAAAGTTTCAACGCCAACCACCGCACCTTGATACGTCAGCCCGGAATAAAGGTGATAGGTATCACCAGGGGTAAAATGATCGCTCGCAGACGCAAGGTCCAGCCACTCGCCGTCACGGACCCCACCCAGTATCTCTTCACCCGCGACAATCACATAGTATTTTCCTTCTACGGGTGCACCAAATTCCGGGGTTGAAGTCGCGGATGGTTCATCGGATGTGGTTCCGGGTTCTGATTCTGAGTCAGAGGACGAGGCCGCAGAAGAGACGAATGGGTAATATAAACCTCGACATGAAACGGAAAGTACCGGTTGAAGCACGGCGGCTTTCAACTCAAAGATGTACGTCTGGCGTGCGTCGGGCGTCATCGTGTCCACCATGAGTTCAGTTTTTCCATCCCCATTGAAGTCCATGAGGGCGGTCAGATGGTGCAAACGAGGCTGAGTGTTGGCATCGTCGTTCAGGTAAACATCCGCGACAACGGGGATGGTCTCTACGGTATTCCCGACTAACTTACGAACAACAACAATGGAGTAATCCCCCGCGGTGGTGCGGTACGCATCCTGAATATTGTTGGCGCGGAGAACCACCTCGTTTGCGCCATCCTGATCGAGGTCAAGCTGGGCTATATCTGTGATGGTGACAGAAGGATTTTCCAACCCTTGAGAAACAAGCCAATCTAAAATGGGTTTTTGATAAGCCGGTAATTGGGGGGCCAGCCAGTTTATAGAGGTCGGGTTAACCGCCCAGGGAACAGATGAAATGGCGACGGTTAAATCCATCTTATCGGAGTAAGAAAGGGCATTATTTCCGTAAAGGGTGAACTGAGCATTTTGCGTCTCAGGACAGGCAGGCTCACCAAAACCCAGCGAAAATCTTATATAGGTCAGGTATTCATCTCTTCGATACAGGTCCATTGGTTGAAGGATTTTGCTATGCTCAAGCGCATCTGCGGAAATCCACGCCCCGGTTTCAATCGAAACCCCACCCAGGAGAATGCCATCGCCTCCGCCCAAAATGGCATATACGCTTGGAAGCGGTGTAACTGTTGGAGCAGGGGAAAACGTGGGGATTTCGACCGGAGAAGGGGTGGTGGTGCTCGTTGGGGTCGCGGACGCGGGGGATGGGAGCGGGGTCCAGGTCGCAGGCAGGATCATTTTCGTTTTTGTAGGGTCAACGGGCGGGGCAGTAACTTGTCCCCCCGGCGAACAGGCCCAAAGCCCTATCCAACAAAACATCAAACCTGCAAAAATGGAAAAATTTCTTCTTATCATGGCATTCTCCAAATGGTTTTGGTTCAAACGAAATCCTCATTGGGTAAGTTCCCAATAGGGTCATCGCCCTTTCGAGGTCCTCCCAACAGATAGTTGCCTGCACTGAAGGCATATATTTGACCTTGTTCAGTCAGGAGCGAAATGGGCGTTGCCAGGGTAGTGGGCGTGGGGGAGGGCAGGGGCGTGGCAGTGGGAATGGCGTTAATGGTGTCTGACGCGTTGAAAACACGGCAAGGCGCCAATAAAACCAGATTTGGCGTTTCTCCGTCTAGCGAATACACATAGGTTTGGTTGAGTTGAAATTTAAGTTCATCAAAAATGATCTCGTACGCGCCATCCCCGTTGAGGTCAAACACATTGTTGAGGTGATAAAACCTGGGAGGATTTTCTTCATCTTCGAGGTAGATTTGTATTTGTAGCGGGATGGTGAGCACCTCGTTCCCGCGCACTTTTCGCACCACCACGACGGAATAATCGCCCGCCACTACTCGGGAGCCAACAACCCCCGCACTCAAGTTAGAGGCGTTGAGCACCACTTCATCGGCACCATCCCCATCCAAATCCACGCGGATGAGCGCGTGGATAAAGGGATTGGGGTCGGGAATCCCTTGCGCGGCCAACCAGGTGACCAAATGGTCTTTATACACGGAGACGACATCCGCATCCAACCACTGAACCGGACGGGGTTGCAATTCCCACGGCACCTGAGAAATCGCGAGCGGAAAATCAGCCCGGATATTTTGGTTCAGGTCGGCAGTAGGCCAGCCCTCGCACACGGCGGATTCGCGCTCATGGACGGTCGTGATCGTTCCCACAGAATTGACCCCGGATACGACTGTCATCGGTTTTAGGATATCGGCGAGATTCATCTCTTGCGGTTGGAGCCACGAACGAGAATCAATGGAGACTCCCCCGATCAGAATACCATCATCCGCGCCGATGAGGGCATAGACATTTGGGGGCGTGGTTGGGGTATAAAGAGGGGCTGGCGAATTGGTTGGAATGGAGGTATCGGACGGGAAAGGGCTTGGGGAAGGCGTAAATGCGTTTGGAGGGGGCAGAGTCCAGGTTGGGGGGATGATCAGTTTCGTTTCCGTGGGTTTTACGGGCGAGGCGGGGGGAGTGCCCAGCGAACAGGCCAACACCCCCAAGGAAAATAAGAGCGTAAACACGACAAAAGAAAGGACCTTTTTAACCATCGGTTGCCTCCAAAGTGAGAAAAGATGTTGCGGAAACGGATTCTAGCGGCGTTTAGTTCCGGTCCAAAGTATAACTTACGGGATACTCTCTCCCGGTTGAACTTTTGCCACGCCCCGGGGTAGAGGTTAGCGAGGAAAGTTTCCTCTCCATGCCTGAACAGGCACGAACTTTTTACCCGTTCAAGGGTTGATCCTTGTAGATATTCACAAAGGAAAAATATGAAAAATCTCGCCCCCCTTCTCTCCCAACTTCCCGATGAAATGGACCTTGCCAGTGTGCCCGGATTGGTGCTTGCCACGGTTCAGAAATCCGACATCCAGGTTTACCCAATCGGAGTCAAACACGCCCAAACGCAAGCCCCCATCACGCCGGACACCGTTTTTCCCGCCGCGTCGTTGAGCAAACCCGTGTTTGCGTGGGGCGTATTGGGCCTCGTGGAAAAAGGCCTGTTCGATCTCGACCGTCCGTTGATGGCGTATCTCCCCCTGCCCGAGGCGGAATCCGTGCCCCAACTCAACGAGATCACCGCCCGGCAGGTGCTCAGTCACGCCACCGGGTTGCAAAACTGGCGGTTCTCGCTGGACGATAAGTTTGAGTTCGCCTTCCAGCCCGGCACCGGGTTTCAATATTCCGGGGAGGGATATTTTTACTTGCAACGTGTGATTGAAAAAATCACCGGACAAGGCATCGAGGGGTTCATGCAGGATCACGTGCTCCAACCGCTCGGCCTGACACACAGCAGTTTTCTCTGGCTGACGGATTACGAACAAACGCTCACCTGGGGGCATCACGACCGGGGTGTGCCGGGGGAGGGATTCGGTGCCCGGTTCGGGCGGAAGATGTGGGCGCTGGCGGAGGCTTCTGGCAAACCGTTACGCGATTGGCGGTACGAAGATGTTCTTCAGGCGCTTCCCCAAATCCACCCCAACCTCAGGCCGCTGGGGAATGACATGCTCCCGAACGTCGCCGCAAGTCTGCTGACAACTGCCGCTGACTATGCCCAATTCGTCCAGCAGATCATGGCCGCACCCCCGGAAGGGATGCTGACCCCGCAAATTTCGATCAACCGCTGGCTCTCGTGGGGGCTGGGCTGGGGACTGGCCCATGCCCCGCATGGCCCCACTTTCTGGCATTGGGGCGATAACGGGGCGTTTAAGAATTTTATCTACGCCGATCCGGGCACGCGAGAGGCTCTTCTGATCCTGACCAACGGCGAACGTGGGTTGACCCTCTGCGAGCGAATCATCCGGCGGCTGACGGGGTATGAACATCCGGCATTTTTGTGGCTGTAACGTTTTTCTAGACTTCGGAAGTCTCCACACGCCGCGTGCGCCTCAAACACGCCGTTTACCTCTCCACTCCCACGCTAAAAACCGCCCAAAAACTTCCAAAGTTTGATAATCGCAACGGATGAGAAAACGAGAAATTCAGCCAGCCGAACAATTGCTATCGCACATGAATTTGGTAAAATTCCGAATTCCCTTTGAGCAATCACCATCCCCTTCTTTAGGATTTTTACTATGCCTGCTCCAACCGCCAAAAAAATTATTGATTCCACCATTAAAACGTTCTTTCTGGCCGCGCTCATGATCCTTAGCGCGGCCCTTCTTTTTCCGAAGGCCGCCCACGCCGCACTGGGTTTTGTTGGCAACATGTTTCCCGTCGGAGGAAGCCACTCCAACCTCACAGAAGGCAACAATTTCACCGTCTATCTTCAAGTCTGGAAAGACGGCGTCACCAATTCGCCAGGTGCAGGCGCAAACATTACCTGCTCGCTCTATTGGGGACAAGTCCCCTCTTTCGGGGGCACCTGGTCCAACATTACAACAACCCCAATGAGTTACAACACAGACAACGGGAACAACGATGAATATATGGCGACGATCAGCCCCACAGCCGGTTTATACGAATTTACTGGCTATTGCACCGACACAACCGATGCAACCACTACCTGGCAAGGTTCGGGCAACGGGCAATTGACGGTCAACGCCCCCGTGACGAGTTGCTCCGGCGCAACGACAGGCGATAACAATATTTTTTGGGACGGACTGCTCCACGATTCATTTTCAACCGCCTACCGCGCCCCAACCGGTCCCGTCACCACTGATCAGGGCACCGTCACCCTCAAATTCCGCACCTGCCAAAATGATGTTGGAAGCGCCAACCTCCGCATTTGGGACGATTACGCCGATAGCGAAACCATCCTGCCCCTCGCCTTCGACAGCAATGCCACCGAACCCGGCGTGGGCAACGTCACTTACTGGACCGCCACCGTTCCCATCTCCACTGACCCCACCATTTTCTATTATGTCTTTAGCGCCACCGACGGCACTGCCACCGTCTACTACAGGGACGACGCCCCCAAATTCTATGGCGGTGGGTACGGTGCGGCAGAAGGCTCACAAACGACCGCCTACGACAACTCCTACCAACTCACCATTTACGACCCAAACTTTTATGTCCCCTCGTGGATGACCCGCGGCATCGTCTACCAGATATTCCCCGACCGTTTCCGGGATGGAAACCCGGCCAATAACCCTACCAACGGACGGTTTTCCTATGACCTGCCGGGCGGGGCGATTGTCCGCTCCGGGCAAACGAACTGGAATTACACAGTTTGCGATCCCCGAAGCACCTACGCCCCCTCCTGCGCCAACCACTATGGCGACAACTTCTACGGCGGGGACCTCGCCGGGATCACCGAAAAGATCAACGCCGGATATTTCGATAGTTTGGGCATCACCGTCCTCTACCTGAACCCGATCTTCCGCTCCCCCTCCAACCACAAATACGACACTGCCGACTACCTGACCATCGACCCCGACTTCGGCACCCTCGCCGACTTTCAAGCAATGGTCGCGGCGGCGGACGCGCATGGCATCCAGATCATCCTCGATGGCGTCTTCAACCACGTCTCGTCCGACAGCAAATACTTTGACCGATACAGCCGTTACGATAGCGCGGGCAACCTGATCAGTCCCGGCATCGGCACAGACGATCAAAGTGGTGCGTGCGAAAGCCCCCTCTCCCCCTTCCGCGCGTGGTTCTACATCCCCGACGCAGGATCACCCGCCACCGGCCCCACCGACCGCTGTGATGCCATCGATGGAGACGATCCCGGCGGGGTATGGACAGAGACGTATTCCGCCTGGTACGGGTACGGTTCATTGCCCAAACTGCAAGCGAACTCCCCCGACGTCCGCGACCTGATTTGGGCGGACGGCGGCAACAGCGTCGGCCCATACTGGATCGGCCAGGGGGCGGATGGCTGGCGCTTTGATGTAGGCGGAGATGTGGACCCGGGCGTGACCAATGACCCGGCGAATGATTACTGGGAAGGGTTTCGCACCGCGGTCCGCGTAGAAAACTCAGACGCCCTCACCCTCGGCGAAGAGTGGGGAGACGCGTCCGCGTGGTTACTGGGGAACGAATGGGACAGTGTGATGAATTATCGTTTCCGTTCGGCGGTGCTCTCCTGGCTGTTCACCGGCTGTTCGGGGAACGGGTGTACCGGCGGGGTGTTTGAAGACAATGACAGCAATTCCGGTTCGTCCAGCGGCGCTATCTCCTACATCAGCCCCTCGCAATTCAACGCCCGTCTACTCTCCATCCAGGAAGATTACCCGCCGATGGCGTGGAAGGCGATGATGAACCTGGAAGGGTCTCACGACACCAACCGGGTGCGCTTTTTGCTCAAAAAGATCAACAACGACAACGACTCCGCCGCCGCTCAACGGATGAAAGAATGGTGGCTGTTCTCCTACACCTATGCAGGCGCACCCACGCTCTACTACGGGGACGAGATCGGCCTGAACCACGATGGCGTCTGGTCGAGTGCCAAATGGGAAGACGACCCGTACAACCGCGTGCCCTTCCCCTGGAGTGACACCCCCGGCAGTTACACCGCCGACACGACGAACCTGCTCCCCTTCGCCCGGCAAATGGCGTCCATTCGCCACAGTTACCGTGCTCTACAAGACGGCGATGTCCAACACGGGCTGATCATTGACGATGCAAACAAACTGTACGGGTTCGCCCGCACAAACAGCACGCAAACCGCGCTCATCGCCCTCAATCGAGACTCCGCCTCCCACACCGCCTCCTTCACCGGGCTAAACGCCGCTCCCTATTCCCTGCATGACGGCACCGTACTGGTAGACGCCCTCAACGGGGGCACGTACACTGTCACGGGTGGCGCAGTAACCCCGAGTGTGAACCCCGCGTGGGGCGTGATCCTGTTAGAACAAACCGAAATGGACAGCCCCGAACCGGCGAATGTCTCCATGACCGCCAATCTCGCACAGGTTATCCTGACCTGGCCGCAAGTGACCCTCGACACCAACGGACAACCCGAGGTCGTCACGAATTATGAAGTGTGGCGTAGCGTCAACGCGAATTTCTCGGACGCGACAAAAATCGCAGATGTCCCCCCGCCCGCCTTTGGAAGCACAGATAATCTTGTCACTTTCATCGATGAAACCAGCGTGGATCAGCCCGACGACCGCCCCAGTGATTTTTATTATCGCGTGGTTGCGGTGAATGGGGCTGGCGTACCAGGGGCAGAATCCAATCAGGTGGGGGCATCCCCGACGGCGGTGGTGCTCACTCGGTTGACCGTGCGTCCCTCTCCGTGGGTTTTGGGGGTTATCAGTGGGGCGGTGTTGGGGTTGGTGTTTATAGGAGGAGTGTGGTGGCGAGGGAGGCGTCTGAAGAGGTAGGGAAGGTTTCATTTCCACCCAAAGGGTCCGGTCAATTTGATCAGACTCTTTTTCGGCAGGACTCATTTTGCATGAACGGCGTTCCTTAAGGGGCCTCTTTTGGGGGTCAGCAAGGTCTTTTTATGGAACGCCGTTCGTCAGCTCATGCCCCGCATGGCCCCACTTTCTGGCATTGGGGCGATAACGGGGCGTTTAAGAATTTTATCTACGCCGATCCGGGCACGCGAGAGGCTCT
>JABWBV010000130.1 GCA_013359445.1 Anaerolineales bacterium
GGAATGGGCGTCGGCGGCGCGGGTGGAATCGGGGGAATGGGCGTCGGCGGCGCGGGTGGAATCGGGGGAATGGGCGTCGGCGGCGCGGGGGGAATGGGGGGAATGGGCGTTCCGATGCAGTCCCATCCCGATAAATTCCTAAAAGGTCCTACGAATTGTGCTCTGCATACGTCGGCAGTTTCAACGCCTCCACACCCGCCACGCCCAGCGCGTGTTTGACGGCCTGGAATTCGTCCCACGGATATTCGACGGTGCCGAAACACATGCTCTGCTCGTGCGCTTTGCCGCACGTGACGACGATGTCGCCGGGTTGGGCGTGGTCCAGCGCGAATTGGATGGCTTTTTGCCGGTCGCCGATGAGGAAATAGGATTCGTCGCGTACCTTGCCCTGAGTCTCGACACCTTTGGCGACTTCGGCCATGATGTCGTCGAGGCTTTCGGTGCGGGGGTCTTCGGCGGTGATGACGGTGAGGTCGGCGTAGCGTCCGGCGGAGGTGCCCATCGGGTGGCGTTTGTACGGATCGCGCAAACCCGCACAGCCGAAGACGACGATCAGGCGTTTTTTCGTCATGCCGCGCAGGAGTTTGAGGACGTTTTCGAGGGAGTTGGGGGTGTGGGCAAAGTCTACGAAGACGGTGAAGGGTTGGCCTGCGTCCACGCGTTGGAGGCGGCCTGGGGGTGGGGTGGCTTTTTTGATCCCGGCGGCGATGGCGTCGGGGGAGAGGCCGAGGGTGAGGCCGACGCTGGTGGCGGCGAGGATGTTTTGGGCGTTGTAGTCGCCGACGAGTTGGGCGCGCACCGTCCGGCCCAGGCGGGGGATCGTGATGTCCATCCCTTCGCCTTTCGTAATAACCACATTGTGGATGTTTGGCGCATCGCCGCTCAGGGCAGGCCCCGCGGGGGTCAGGCGAAAACCGTCGGAGGTCACGTCCGCGCCGGGTTTCAGGCCGTAGGTCAGGAGTTTGCCCCCCGCGAGGGGTTTGAGTTTTTCAAAGGAACTATCATCCCGGTTGAGGATGCTGGTTTTGACGGATTTGAGGAGGCGGGCTTTGTCTTTCAGGTATTGCTCGTAGGAGCCGTGGTAGTCGAGGTGTTCGCGGGTGATGTTGGTGACGACGCCGATCTGGTAGTTGCTTCCCCAGACGCGGTACTGGGCGAGGCCGTGGGAGGTGGATTCGAGCACGAGGTATTTGGACCCCGCGCGGACGGCTGTTTTGATGAAGTTTTGCAGTTCAAACGGGTTGGGGGTGGTGACGTGCAGGCCGAGGGGTTGGTTTTCCCGCCCGTGGATGATGGCCCCAGTGGTGGAGATGAGGGAGACGGGTTGCCCGGCGGCGTGCAGGATGTGGTAGATGAGGTGGGAGGTGGTGGTTTTGCCGTCCGTGCCGGTGACGCCGATAACGGTCAATTTGCGGGCGGGGTAGCCGTTGAGGGTCACGGCGACCAGCGCACGCAGGAAGTGGTAGGCGTGCATGACGCGGCGGGGGATGCGTTTTTTGAGGGCAGTGAGCATAGTGTTTCAGAAGCTCCCCGAAGGGGACGGTCCCTGGAAGGGGATGGGAACATAAGCGTGGAGAAAAAATTCTCCACGCTTATGGTTTATGTTAGGTTATTGAAACCGTGCGGGGGTGGCGTAGGGTGAGAAATAACGGCTCTTGGGCGATTTCAGAGCCTTTATTTCGTTGGCTGGGAATATGGGTGGGCGATCAGAACATGCCCATGGCCTGGAGGGCGTAATAGATTGCACTCCCAAGTGCGGGGCACACACAGCATAACACCACAACTGCGGAGACAACGATGATGATAGTGCGCCGATTGTCTTTGGGCGGTTCTGCGGGGGCCTGGAAGGAGGAGGGACCCGACATGTCGGTGGCGGAGGGCATGGAGGGGAGTTCGTAGGCCGGGGGGGGCGGGGGCATCGTCGAGGGGGCGGGCAAAGGCTGTAAGGGGGTGGGTTCGCCGTCAAAATCGGGGGCCGGCATGACGCCGCCCGGGGGTACAGCTACGGTGGCATCGGAGGCTTGCAGGGCGGCTTCGAATACCAGGAGGACGTGTTCGCCCAGTTGCAGGGTGTCGCCTGCGACAAGGGTGTAAGGGCCACTGATGCGTTGCTCGTTGACAAAGGTGCCATTCGTGGATCCCAGGTCTTCGATGATCACTTCCCCAGCCTGGATGACGATCCGCACGTGTTTGCGAGAAACTTCGGCATCGTTGATGACAATTTCATTGCTGATGTCCCGTCCAATGTGCATTTCGCCTTTGGAAATGGGAAATACTTTTCCGATGGATGGTCCAGCACGCATTACCAATTGGAAGGATTGCGTCGCCATATTTTTCTCCTTGAGTTCCTTGAATAGGTTTCTGGGATAGTTTAATGTCTTTTAGAGAAAGAGTCAAACAGAAATTGAGGGCATCGGTCTGCGCGAAATCAACTTATCCACTGACCATGGCGTGTGGGAGCATGGCTTTGGCGCGGGCAATTTCCGAGGGGGGGAGGGGGTTGCCGCGCAGGATTAGGATTTCCAGGTTTTGCAGGGTGCTTAGGTCAGGAAGGGTTTGAAGTTGGTTGTCTCCCAGGTAAAGCTCGCGCAGGTGGGTGAGTTGGTTGATTTCGGCGGGGAGGTGGGTGAGTTGGTTGTTTTGGAGGAGGGCTTCTTCGAGATGGGGCAGGGTGAAGAGGAAGGGGGGGAGTGTGGTGAGTTGGTTGTGACTGAGGTTGAGGTGATAGAGGTTGGGGAAGCGTTCCACTTCTGGGGGGACGTTGGTCAGCGCGCGTTTGCTGAGATTCAGGCGGCGAACCTGTCCGGCATCCGGGAGGGCGTCTTCCAGGGATTTATAGGTGCGTTCTTCGGCGGCCATAGGTTTCCTTTATTTTTGTAACTACTCAGCCGGGGTGTTGGAGAGTTTCCTCTCTAAACCTGAGCTGTTACCTGTTTTTTTGATTTTCATCCAGTTGTCGTTCCAGATGGCGGATGCGCTGTTTGAGCGTCTCGCGCTCTTCATTAAATAATTGGTCTTGTAAGCGAGACAAACGTCGAATTAAGTATACATGAATTAATAACGCGCAGGAGACGGGAATCCCGCCCATGATAAATAATTCCTGCGAGATGGACCCGCCTGTGCGCGGGGCGATGATGGCGGTGCAGGCGAGGGTGGTGCCCGCAAAGATAGACAGCGAAAACCCAATCGGACTGCTGATCCCCGGATAGCGCGGGATACGCATGGCGCTGGCGTTGATGATGATGGGGATGGCCAGCAGGATTTCGGTGCTCAGAAAAGTGAAGAAGAAACTCCCCAGCCAGGGGATCAGGTCGTATTGGGTGGTACTGAGGGTGGTGTTCTCTAACCACATAAAAAAGAAGACGATGAGAGTGCTGAATAAGGCCCCAAACATAAACCGGCGACGTTTGACTTGTTGGCGATGATGCAGATAGTCCAGGTCGGCGCGAAGGGCGCTGAGTTGGACGAGAAGATGGTCGGTGGGGTTGGGCTTTGGGCTGGTGGCTTGCCCATTGGGAGGCGGGCGTTGGGGGAAGATTTTTTGGTAGCGGCGGGCGGGGTCGCGGCTGGTCCACATGATTTGGTGATAACGCGCGCGGGCGACCGGGTCACTGAGGGTGGTGTAGGCTTCGTTGATGGCTTTGAGGCGTTCTTCGGCCAGATGTTGGGTCTCGCGGTCGGCTTGCCGGACCAGATCGGGGTGGTACTGCTTGGCAAGGGCGCGGTACGCCGCCCGGATTTCGTCCGGGGAGGCGTCTCGAGTGAGGCCGAGGATGTCGTAGAGGGTCATTGAACGTGATGGGTGAAAAGGATAAAGGGGAGGGGCTAATTGTACCGAGATTGAGAGAAGGGGGGATGTTCGCTTCCGAAGAGTTCGTGTTCGAGGGCGCGGAGTTCGGCAAACAGTTGATTCACTTCTGCTTGAAACGTAGATTGCTCGCGCTGGCTTTCTGCTTCAAACAAATGATTCAGCCGAAAAAGAAATGCCTCGTTCAAAAGAAAAAGCAAAAGCGGGATGCCATGACGAATATCGGAAGTGGAAGTATAGGGAAAATTCGGGGAAACAAAAAAGAGCCACCCCCACAAAGCGCCCCAACTGAGCCAAAACCCGAGGCCAGCCTTTGAACGCCAGAAGATTTGTTTATACTCCGTTCCTACAACCCAAAGGAGAAGGACCATAAACGCATCAAACGCAAAACCACCCTGACGCGCAAGTGTCTCTACAAAAAACACAGGTAATATCAATCCCCGAAACCAGGGCAAGGAGAGGTTTGGTTTTCTTGAGCTCCTTTCCTGAGTGCGTTTTCTAAAGCCTTCCTGGCCTAAAAGTTGCATGATTTTCCAATCCAGATCCACATAACGAGCATAGGCTTGGGAAGAGACAGGCTTAGTGTTCACGCTCTGATCATATTTTGCACGCTCATCCGAATCACTCAACACCCGATACGCTTCGTTGAGCGCCAGCATTTTCTCCTGCAAATAGGCTTTTGCCGTCTCGCTCAACCGGGGGAAGCGGTCGGGGTGATATTGTTTGGCGAGGCGGCGATAGGCCTCTCGGATTTGGGTCGGAGTTGCCTCGCGGGGGAGGCCAAGGAATTCGTAGTGGGTCATGTGGAAGAGAGCGTCAGTTCGCCGGAAAAACCTTCGTGGGCGTGAAACTCATAGTGCCAGGGGCGGGCACATTGTGGGCATTTTCCATCGGCCCACTGATAATACACGCCTGTAATCGTTGGGAAAATTTGGCGAAACACCGGGCCTTGTTCAAAAACCATACGCAAAACCAGACGCGCCGGTTCCGCCACCACCGCGGGTTCGTCCGCCAGATCGTGTAAGGCAAAACTGGTCGCCATAAATTCTTCCACCATCGCCTCGCAAGTCGCACAAGCGGGAGGATGGGCGGACAACCATTGAGCGGTCAATTCCTGGGCTTGCTGGAGACGGGCGGCGATCCGGGCCGCGCGGGGGGTGGGAGGGGAACTGGTCATCGAAAAAAGGGCGGGGAAATCCCGGTTTTACAGGAGGTGCGCTGACCCCCATCGCATCTCAAACTCGAACACTTCCCCAAACGCGCGGGCGAGCTTTTCCCGTACTGTTTCCATCTCCGGCGGCTCCCAAAACAGATCGGCCAGGTTGATGACCGGAGCATCCTTCAATCCACACCCGACGATCCCCGCCCAATATTCCATATCAGTATTCACGTTGAGGGCGAACCCATGCCGGGTAACGCCCCGCGCATCCACCTTTACCCCAATCGCGGCGATCTTCGAGGGTACCTTTTTCGACGCCGGGGGGCAGTGCGGACACCGGGACGCGACATCCGGCTGAACCCAAACGCCTGTGCGTCCTTCGATCTGCCCGGTGGCGATGCCGAGTTCGGCGAGGGTTTTGATGAGCGCTTTTTCAAGTTTGCGGACGTAATCTACGACCCTCACCGACCTGCCCCCAACGGGAGAGTCAGACTCCCCTCTCCCCGCGGGAGAGGGGCTGGGGGTGAGGGGCATGAGGGGAATGATCGGATACCCCACCAACTGCCCCGGCCCGTGATAGGTCACGTCCCCGCCACGATCCACCCAATGGACTTCCACCCCGCGACGGGCGCGTTCCGCCTCATCCCAAAGCAGGTTTTCCGCGTGGCCGCGGCGCCCGAAGGTGTACGTGTGTGGATGTTCGAGCAGGAGGAGGGTCGGAGGCCGTTCCCCCCGCGCAACTTCGTCCGCGAGGCGCGTTTGCAAATCCCACACAGTTTGATAGGGAACAGTGCCAAGCGTATGAACTTCACAAAGGGGGCGGGACATGGGCAATAGTATATCAGACGGCAGGAGGGACACTTCGTGAAATTAAAAATTAATGTGTCCATCCTCCCATTCCTCGGTTATACTTCTCGGACGGGGAAGGAAGTACGCAGGTAGACATAGTATATAAAGTAAATAAGGTAGATAAGGTAAATAAGGCATCCTTATTTACATCCTACTTTATTTACCCTATATTTCCTCTTTACCCTATATACCTTATTTACCTTCTGTACCCTATATACCCACCCACTTTTTTTATCCTACGAGGTATTCCAATGGAACAAACCATGATTGAAAATGTCTTCGCCCGCCAGATTTTAGACTCGCGCGGCAACCCGACCGTTGAGGTCGAAGTGACTTTATTGGATGGCAGTTGGGGCCGCGCCGCGGTTCCGTCGGGCGCATCCACCGGGATTCACGAAGCGCTGGAATTGCGCGACGGCGATAAATCTCGCTACCTGGGGAAGAGCGTGACGAAAGCGGTCGCCAATGTCAACGGCCCGATTGCCGAACTGCTCGATGGCTGGGATGCCACCGAACAGAAAACGATTGACGCCGCCCTGCTCGAACTGGATGGTACCCCCAACAAAGCCAAACTCGGCGCGAACGCCATCCTCGGCACCAGCCTCGCGGTCGCCAAAGCCGCGGCCAACTCGCTCGGCCTGCCGTTGTACCGTTACATCGGCGGCGTCCACGCCCATGTCCTCCCCGTCCCGATGATGAACATCCTCAACGGCGGCGCACACACCGGCTGGCAATCCACCGACGCCCAAGAATTTATGGTCATGCCCTTTGGCGCAGAATCCTTCGCCGAAGGCGTGCGTTGGGGTGCGGAAATCTACCACGCTCTCAAATCCGTGCTGAAATCCCACGGCTACACCACCCTCGTCGGGGACGAAGGCGGCTATGCCCCCGCCCTCAAAGCGAACGCCGAGGCCGTCGAAGTCATTCTCGAAGCCATCGAAAAAGCGGGCTACAAAGCGGGCGAACAGGTCGCGATTGCCCTCGACCCCGCCGCGTCCGAACTGTACGAAGAAGAAACCGGCCTGTACAACCTCCGCAAAGAAGGCAAAAAACTCACCGGCGAAGAAATGGTCGGCTTTTGGAAATCGTGGGTAGACCAATACCCCATCGTCTCCATCGAAGACGGCCTCGCGCAGGATGACTGGGCGAGCTGGCAAATGCTCCTCGCCGAAATCGGGGACCGCGTCCAGATCGTCGGGGATGACCTGCTCGTGACGAATCCCGCCCGCGTCCGCCGTGGGATTGCCGATAAAGCCGCCAACGCCCTGCTCGTGAAAGTGAATCAGATCGGTTCCCTGACCGAGACCATCGAAGCGGTCGAACTCTGCCAACGGGCCGGGTGGCGCGCCGTCACCTCCCACCGCTCCGGCGAAACCGAAGACGCCACCATCGCCGATCTGTCCGTCGCCCTCAACATGGGCCAGATCAAGACCGGTGCCCCCGCCCGCTCCGACCGCGTCGCGAAATACAACCAACTTCTGCGGATCGAAGGCGAGTTGGGTGCCGCGGGCCGCTATGCCGGATGGGATGCACTGGCTGTCAAACCCCGCAAATAACCCCGTAGCATAGCCCCTTATGGGCGTTGTACGTAAAATCAAAAAGCCCCTGAAATTTTCAGGGGCTTTTTTGATCTACGAAAAAGGAGGCGCGGAAGATTTTACGGGGGATCTTTCAGATGTTCGGGAAGGTTTGTTTACTTTTCGGGCACGGATTCGCTTTCTGTATCAAAATCCAGGCCCATGTCCTCGTTTTTATCGTCGGGGAAGTCCAACGCCAGGGGTTGCAAGGCCTCGTCCAGCGTCAACCGTTCCCGGCGCATTCCGGGGGCCTCGGTGCCGCAGTGGGGGCACAGGTTCCACGCCAAATCCATCAAATAGCCGCAGTGATGGCAAGGTTTTTTGAGTTTGGTGTGACAGTGGGGACACACGAGCCAGTCGTCATGGGTGCGCCGCCCGCATCCGGGGCAGGCGGGGGTTTCCTCGATGGCACGGAGCAGGGCTTCTTCTTCGAGGGTTTGTTGATATTCTTCTTCCAGCGTCCGTTGGGGGCGCAGGATCAGATAGACGACAATCCCCGGCAGGAATAGCACCGCGACGACCAGCACCGCGAGAAACCGGATCAACGGGTCTTTCGCGCGGGCGGTGATGTCCCGGTACGTCCAAATGGCCAGGCTCAGCCACAAGGCCGCAAGGAACGCCGCGCCCCAGGCCGAGAGGCCGAGGAGAAAGTTGCTCAAGAAGTTGGGATCAAATGGCATGGTTTACTCCGTTGGGGCGATTATAGCATGGTTAAAAATGATCGGCTTGCGAGGGGGAAAAAATGGCGGTATCATCGTACAAACCTTTTCAGGAGTTGGAAAATGCCCGAAGAATCTCCCCGCCCCACCTACCGCATCACCGACCTCGCGGACGACGACCGCCCGCGCGAACGCCTCACCAAACTCGGCCCGCAAGCCCTCTCCTCCGCCGAACTGATCGCCATCCTCCTGCGGGTGGGCGTCCCCGGCGAAAATGCTGTACAGGTTGGGCAACGCCTCCTTACCCATTTTGGCGGCATTACCGGCCTGCACCGCGCCACGATTGATGAAGTCATCACCCAGCATGGGGTTGGCCCCGCGAAAGCCGCCCAAATCAAGGCCGCCATCGAACTGGGCCGCCGCCTTACCCTCGAATCCCCCGACGAACGCCCGTCCATCAACAGCCCCGCTGACGCCGCCGCGCTGATCCAATACGAAATGAGCGCGTTCGAGCAAGAACACCTCCGCGTGATGCACCTTAATACGCGGAACCGGGTGCTAGGCATGGAAGATGTCTACCGCGGCTCGCTCAACTCCTCCCAGGTGCGCGTCGGCGAAATCTTCAAAAGCGCCATCCGCCGCAATGCCTCCGCCGTCATCGTTGCCCACAACCACCCCTCCGGCGACCCCACCCCCAGCCCCGACGATGTTGCCATCACCCGCGCGTTTGTCCAGGCGGGCAAGTTGTTGGATATTGATGTGTTGGATCATCTGGTGATTGGACAGGGACGGTTTGTTTCGATGAAGGAGCGGGGGTTGGGGTTTGGATAAAGTAGCTTGACGCGAGAAGAGTGCGTAATTACAATGTTGCTACATCTGTGTTTCCGTGAGGCTTTTCCATGAATAATGTAGTCAAAACCCGTATTGTTCGAATAGGCAATTCAAAGGGGATTCGTTTGCCCAAGTTATTCCTTGAGCAAACGCATTTGGGTGAGGAAGTTGAGTTAGAAATGCAAGAGAATCAAATCGTGATTCGCTCAGCCGAAAACCCGCGCACAGGTTGGGAAGCACAATTCAAAGCCATGGCCGCAAATGCCGACGACCAATTGCTAGATGCAGGAACACAATCGTCATTCGATGAGGAAGAGTGGGAATGGTAGTGGAACGCTTCGATGTATTTTTAGTCAATCTCGACCCGACCCTGGGCAGTGAAATTCAAAAAACTCGTCCCTGTTTGATCATTTCGCCCGATGAAATGAATCGCCATCTGGCAACGGTGATCATTGCCCCTATGACAACGAAGGGGAGAAATTATCCGTCCCGCATAACCTGTGAGTTTCAAGGGAAAGCGGGGCAAGTTGTTCTCGATCAAATACGAACGGTGGACAAAATCCGGCTGGTAAAAAAACTTGGGCAGGTGGTTGAGAACACGCAGACCGAAGTCCTGGATGTTTTAGGAAAACTGTTTGCCCGATAGGGCTATCCCGTCGCGCGCACATTAAACCCTCGCCACTCCCCTGTTCCCTCCCCCCACTCCACCTGCACATTCGACACAAATGACATCCGCGGTCCGCGGCGCAACGCGTCCAACAACCGCTCCAACGCGGCGCGCTCCCCCTCCGCCATCACCTCCACCGACTCATCCCACCGGTTTCGCACCCACCCGCTGACCCCCAAAACCATCGCCGATTCCTGCACAAAATATCGAAATCCCACACCCTGCACGCGTCCTTCAACGCGGGCATGGAGGCGGGAGAGTTTGGGAGATTGTTCATTCATGTTCAGTTCCTATAAGTTCCTATAAGTTCCTATAAGTTCCTACGAGTTCCTATGAATTCCCTCGGAACTTATGGGAACTCGTGGGAATTGGGAGAAACTTCCACTCACACGCCCCCCCCCACGGGTACCCGCAAACTCACCACCGTCCCCTGACCTGCGCGACTGCGAACATTCACCCGCCCGCCGTGACGATCGACGATGGCTTTCACGAGGGCGAGGCCCAGGCCACTGCCGGGGACGCCGCGTGCCCCTTTCCCACGGTATAACTCTTCCCAGACGTGGGGCAGTTCCTCGTCGGGGATGCCAGGGCCGGTGTCGGCGACTTCGACCACGACGGCTTGCCCGTCTTCCAACGCGCGGACTTCCACGCGGTCGCCGGGTTTGGTGAATTTTAGGGCGTTGTTGAGGAGGTTGTGAATCGCGAGGAGGAGCAGATCGTAATCGCCGGAGACTTCGGGGAGGGGCCAGGGGGCTTGGGGGATGGTCAGGGTGAGGTCGCGGTCGGCGTATTCGCCCTCGCGGGCCAGGTCGGTGAGGGTTTCGAGGATTTCGCTCAGGTCAACGGGGGCACGTTCGAGGGGGCGGGTTTCCAGGTCAGCGAGTTTGCGGAGGTCGGCGACGAGGCGGGAGACGCGGGTGGTTTGGGCTTTGACACTTGCCAGGGCGTTTGGGTCCGGGCGTTCGGTCAGGTTGGCGAGGCCCGCTTGAATGGCGGTGAGGGGGTTTTTGAGTTCGTGATCGAGACGTTGAAGAAAACGGCGGCGATCCTCAGCCGCGCGGGTTTCGGTTTCGAGCCGGGTGTGATCCCGCAGGCCGATTCCCCAATCCCGCACGACGAACCACCCCCACAGGCCAATCGCCAACCCCAATCCGCACAACTGGGCCAACGCAGAAATATCCGCCCGCAGAACAAGGACGGGGTTGGGTAGGAGGCCGTTGGCAAACACCAGTCCCAACCCCAACCCGACGAACAGCGGCACGAGCGCCCACAACCAGCGAAGAACCATGCGACGGTTAATCATCTCTCTCCTTCGCCCAATACCCGGATTTTGCCCGTAGTGACGATTTCAATCGTTCGGGGGCACCAACGACTGAAGTCGTTACTACCTGAGGGTGTAAAAATCATCGTCCCCCCTCCACCCGCCCGACGAACCGGTAGCCCTGTCCGGGCACAGTTTCCACGTAACGCGGGTCGCTGGCGTCATCATCGAGGGCGCGGCGGAGTTCGGCGATGCGGGTGTCCACGGCGCGGGTGCCGACGGGGTAATCCCAGCCCCACACGACATCCAGCAGACGGTCGCGGCTCACGAGTTCGTCAGGGTGGGTCATCAGGTATTCGAGGAGGAGGACGGCTTTGGGGGTGAGGGTGATTTCTTTATTTTGCAGGTAGACGCGGCGGGAGCGGCGGTCGAACCGGAGCGGGCCGCTGGCGAGCGTTTCCGCGGCGGAAAGGGGCGGCTGACCGGGCCGGGCTCGGCGTAACACCGCGCGGATCCGGGCAATCAGTTCGTGAGGGTCAAAAGGTTTGTTCAGATAATCGTCCGCCCCTTCTTCGAGGGCCATGATGCGCTCGGCGGTGCCGCTGATCTGGGTCAGGAGAATGACCGGCGTCCAGTCCCCGCGCCGCCGCATCCGGCGCAGCGCCTCGCGGCCGTCGAGGCGGGGCATCAGCACGTCGAGCACGACGAGGTCCGGGCGAAGCTGCTCCAGCTTTTCCAGCGCCTGCTCTCCGTTGTGCGCGACCTCCACCGCGAACCCGGAAAGCTGTAAGAATGTGGTCAGCGTGCCGACAATAGCGGCTTCGTCATCGACCAGCAAAATACGCGGCGGCGTTGGCTCGCCGGGGTCAGGATAACGCGTCGTCACCGCAAGCCTCCGATCCGTTAGCGCGCACCGGCCAGCGCAGGCTCGCGCCTGCGCCGTATATTCTACCCTATCGGGCTATACACTTGCGCCGGGCAAATCCCTCCGCCTCGCTGTGCCCAGTTGTGCCCTCTCCCAAAATGGAAAGGGGCTGTGAGGCGTGTCAGCGCCAAGCGGGGTGAGGTAAACAGGCCAATACGCGGCGGACTTTCGGGCAATTCCCCTGGCCGGAGAAGCACAGGCTCTACCGCCAACAAGAACAGTCATATAATACATGTGAACACGTCTTGCTGCGCCGGGCGTTCGCAGGGGTGGGATCGGCAGCCGGGCGCGAAATCTTTGTATATCCCATACCCAGACCGTTTTTTATCTCCTCCTGGTGCAGTCTAGCCTCACCCCACGCCGCAGGCCGGTGATCAACCCGGCCGCAGAATAGTTTTTATAAGCGAGGACGACATGAGCACCTCCAGCACGGAGCGCAAGCGGTGGTCCAGCCTCTCCTTGCGCCGATCTCCCTTCAGCGCACCGTCCACGACGGCGGAACGGCATCTCTTTACAGAATCGGCGGCGCTGGCGGGGCTGACGGCCGTCATCCTGGTCTTGCTGACATGGGCCAGCTTGCGCGTGACCGCGATGCCGGACGCCGTGGCCGCCTCGGCTCCCGACGCCCAGTTCTCGTCAGCCCGCGCCTTCGAACACCTGAAGGCGATCGCCCAGGCGCCCAGCCCGACCGGCTCGTCCGCGCACGCGAGCGTGCGCGAATACCTCGTCAGTCAGATCGAGCAGCTCGGCCTGGCGGCGGAGAGCCATTCGACAGTGACCGCGCACCCCGCGTGGAGCGCCGCCTTCCGCGTCGAGAATATTCTGACGCGCCTGCCCGGCACGGACAGCACGCGCGCCGTGCTGATCGTCGGCCACTACGACAGCGTCGCCGGAAGCCCCGGCGCGGGCGATAACCACCTGAGCAACGCCGCCATGCTGGAAGCGATTCGAACTCTGCGCGCCCGCGAGCCGCTGCGCAATGACATCATCTTTCTCTTCGCGGACGCCGAGGAATACGGGCTGGCGGGCGCCTACGCGTTCGTTCAGGAGCATCCCTGGGCCAAAGAGATCGGCGTGGTGTTTAACTACGACTCGTCCACCGGGCAAGGGCCGCTGGTGCTCCAGCACACCGCCGCCGAAGATGGCTGGCTGGTACGCCATCTCGCCGCAGCGGATGCGGGCATCTACTTGAAGTCACAGCAGAACAGCGAGCGCAGCGAGCGCTGGGGCCAGGACTTCGACGTGTTCGAGGAAGCGGGCTACACGGCGGCGAATATCAATAACTGGACGAACACGGCGTTCTATCACACCCGCCTGGATAACCTCGACCACGTCGACGAGCGCAAGCTGCAAGCCTACGGCGCCAGCATGGTCCAGCTCGCCGGTCATTTCGGAGGCATCGACCTGAGCCAGACGCGCGACGAAGACCGTGTCTTTTTCAGCGTGTTCGACAAGAATTTTGTCATTCATTACTCCAATGCGTGGACCTGGCCGCTGGCCCTGGTGGCGGCGCTTGGCGTCGCGGCAGTGGTGATCGCCGGGATCAGGCGGCGGCGGCTGAGCGCGCGGGCGCTCGCGGTCAGCGTGGCGGGGCTGCTCGCGCTGCTCGTCCTCGGCGCCGTTGTGGCCGAAATCGGCTGGGGCGTGATCAAGGGGCTGCATCCCGAGGCGGACTGGCAGCAGGAGCAGGACATCTATCAGGGCGGGCTGCTGCTCGGCGGCCTGACCGCCCTGGTCGCAGCGGGCTTCATCGCGTCCATGAGCTGGGGCGCGCGGCGGCTGGGGATCGCCAACCTCCAGGTGGCCGCGCTGGTCCTGGTGCTGGTCCTCGGCCTCTACGCTGCGGCGGAAGACCCGCTGTTCAGCTATCTGGCGCTGTGGCCGCTGATCGCCGTCACGCTCGCCACCGGCGTTTCCTTCTTCATTCCAACCGGCGCCGCCGCCACGACCCGGCACCGCTGGCTCCGCGCGGGCCTGTTCTGGCTGGCGGCGATTCCGGTCATCGGCGTGTTCATGCCGCTGGTGGTTCAGGTGCTGGTGCGGACTTCCGACGCTGGCGCGGCGGTCGCGGTCCTGCTGGGGACCCTGCTCGCGGCGCTGCTGGTGTCGCTGATCGAGATCGTGCTGCCCGCGCGCCGTTGGTGGCTGGCGGGGCT
>JABWBV010000754.1 GCA_013359445.1 Anaerolineales bacterium
GGTGGTGTGCATCTAATTAAGTAACCACGCAAGGGCCTCCCCGCAGTCAAAGAACACGGATACCTGATACCCATTGTTGCGACAGACGGTTTCAAAAAATAACATATTCCGCCTAAATCTTTCCGGGACGACCACTGCCATTTTGAAGCGGTGGGAAATGCCTAATTCTTTGTAGCGTTGGGGCAGGCCATAAATGTCCAGCGTAGAGAGTGTGTCCCCTTTTAGGGCGCGATGATCCAGTAAACAGCGCAACACCCCGGTCTGGCGGATCATGGCGGCCCCTTCATTTCGCATCTGTGTGGCGGCCTCGATGTCCAGAGTTCCCTCAGTTTTGACGATCAAGATCGATTGGGTTTCATCCAGGGAAAATTGCCAGGCCAACATCTTGCCTCTTACTTCAATATGTAATAAGTTGCCTTTCTGTCTCCAATTTTGATTAACACGCCGCGTTGCACCAGTTCGACCAAATCGCGCCGCAGAGTCTCCGGGCTAACATCCGGGCACAACTCCTGATACGCGCTATTGGTAATCCGCCCGTTTCCGCTCAAATGATTCAACGCCGCATGTTGGCGGTCGTTCAAGTTCATCCCTAAATAGCGGGATAAATCAGGCAGATTCGAAGTCGTAGGCTTTGCCTCGCCCATCAAGGTCACCCGAAAAGTGCCCGCCGTCTCCTCAAAACGGGGATGTGGCAAGCCGAGCTTTTTCATCGCCGCCACCACCCGGTCCAGCCCGTAGCCCAACCGCTCAATAAATCCCATGTCAGACAAAACCTGCACGAGCACCGGATTGCGCGAAAACCGCGCCTCCAACAAATTGTCTAGCGTCACCGGCCCTGGCAATCCCCCCGGCGAATGGACTTCAAGCCGGTTGCCATACACATGCAGATGGACACTATCGCCATGTGCATTGTAATCCCGATGTGCGACCGCATTCACGATTAATTCCCGCACCGCTTCAATGGGATATTCTGGTGTTTCTTCGCGCACCAGGCCCACCAGCCGCACCACACTCCGCATTTCCTCGCGCACAAACTGCTCTGCTCGGCGCAATTGCTGGGGCAACGTGCCAAAAATCTCATGTTTTGTGAAATGATCGGCAAACGACGTGCCCGAAAAACGAACTGCCAACACCATCGCATTCGGAAGCCAGCGTTGGGGCTGTTTCCCAAACAGGATCAACGCCGCGTACGTCGGCGCTAAATGGGTTCGCGCGGGGCCATGCTTCCCCGCCCCGTTTTCCCCGTTCGACGTGGGGATCAGACACCCTCGCCGGAGCAAGGTATCCGCCGGAGACTCGCTTCCGGGCAGGCGCAAAAGTTCGGCATAGGCCTCCACTTGATCAAAATCCAGATCGTCCAACGTCGCATCGGGGGCTAACCGTGACTCAAAATGCACAATCCCCCGTTCCAACAACAATTGGCGTAATTTGCGCGCCGGAAGCGGATTTGTATACCGCTGATCCCGCCCCAGGTAACGCCCATCCAGACTGTACACATAAGGCAACCCAGCCGGAATCGTCACCCGGACGATCTTCACCCCCTCCACCTCCTGCACTTCAGGCATCGGTAAAACCATCGGCGGATCGGTCAGCAACGCCGCCTGAAAAACCCGATCCATCACCTCGGCCACATCTTGCACCCCCTGCACCCGCGCGGAACGCGGGGTGATTCCCACCAAAATCGTCCCCCCGGATCGCCTCACCTGCCGCTCCACGTTTGCCATCCCCACCATCACCTCAGCCAGGTGCGTCGGGGTGACACTCTCCGGGAACCAGTGTAGTTCGGGTCCCATCCCCTGCTCAAGCAGGGTGGGAATCGAGGGCGGGGGAGGAAAAAAAGTGGACATGGGAGGCGAAAAAGGAAACGTTTGGCGCTTGCGGAAAATTTCTCAGGCGGACGCCAAACGCTGACACTAATATTGGATGGGGCGAATGTCCTCTTGGGGCACGTCGCGGGGAGGGGCCGGGGCACGTTTGGCACGGGAGGGTTGCGCGGGTTTGGGTTGTGGCATCAACAGCGCAATCTCCAACACCTGATCCATATGATCGACCGGCATAATGCGAATATCGGTGCGAACCCGTTTGGGCAGGTCGATCAAATCTTTCGTATTGAGTTTGGGGATGATCACCTTTTTTAAGCCCGCGCGGTGTGCGGCCATGATCTTTTCCCGTACCCCGCCGACGGGCAAAACCCGCCCGCGCAGGGTAATTTCCCCGGTCATTGCCACCTCGCGGCGGATCGGCAGTTGCGTAAATGCAGAAATCAGAGCCGTGCCAATCGTAATCCCGGCACTTGGCCCATCTTTGGGGATAGACCCTTCGGGAATGTGAATGTGGATATCCGTGCTTTCAAATACTTCGGATTTGAGTTTTAGCTGGCTCGCGCGGGATTTGAGATACGAAAACTCGGCCTGGGCGTACTCTTGCATCACTTCGCCCACCTGCCCGGTAATTTGCAGGTTGCCCTTCCCATCCACCAGCGCGACCTCCACTGGCATAATATCCCCGCCATTTTCTGTCCATGCGAGCGCGGTCGCAATGCCCACTTCATCTT
>JABWBV010000755.1 GCA_013359445.1 Anaerolineales bacterium
ATCTCCCCGGATGTTTTGGATAAATATATTGAAGTATCCCTCGCCAAGCAGACGGTGACGTGTTTTGAAAACGGGCTAGAGGTGTTCCACACGAATGTATCAACAGGCATCCCCGGACTGGTTACCCCACACAACGGCATTCCCACCGAAACGCCGCGCGGGGAGTTTAATATCTCGATCAAAACCCCCGTTCGGCATATGGGCGATGGACAGTTGACCAGCGACATCACCGCCTACGAACTGCCCGGCGTCCCCTGGACAACGTTCTTCACCGAGACGGGGGTAGCGTTCCACGGCACGTACTGGCACGACAATTACGGCGGGCGGATGAGCCACGGGTGCGTCAACATGCGGACAGAGGAGGCACAGTGGATTTATCGCTGGACCACGCCCGTGTTCCCCAATGAGCCGGGGAAGTGGCATGTGACGGGGTACGGAACACGAATCAAGGTGATTTGAAAAGAGCGGCTGAACAGCCGCTCTTTTTTTTACAATTTTACGATAAGCCCCTCTCCTCCACTATTCTCGCCGCATCTGCCTCATCCTGTGGCGCATCCACGCCCCCAAACACTTCCCAGGTTTCAACATGTGTGGCGGATTCTCCCGGCGCAAGAGTCTGAATGGGCGAGAGCGTTTCGAGTTCCAGCATTGCCACCCCGCAATAACACTCACTTGAACTGCCAAAATCGTAATACCCCGCGCCGGGGTTGAACGCGGCCCGTTTAACAAACATCGTCCCCTCCCGCCAGTAGGCCAACCACCCGCGCGGGTTCGGGAACCCAACCTTGAGCGCACCTTCGGTCATCTGCGCGTGGACGAGCGTGTACGCATTGCCCCAGGTCAGGTGCGGACTGCGGAAGTCGGTGTACGGCCAGAGGGCGATTTGCCGGTTGGGGAGGAAGCCGGTCGGGTCGGTAGAGTGCGGAAGGATCGCCACCCCGCCGGGTTTCAGTTGGGTGATGGCCCAGGCCGCGAGGGTCAATGGGCGCTCGCTGAAGTTCGTCAGGGTATGGGTGACTTGCACCTGCGGTCGAGAGGCGTGCAGAGTGAGGTGGAGAGATTTTTGCACGCGGGTTCCGGGATCGGTTTGGGTGAGAACCGCCCCGTTTTCGTGCAGGGTGATTTCGATTGGATCATCGTCCAACGCGTAGGTGGTTTCGAGGGCTTCCGGGGCACGCCAGAGGCGGTGTCCGCCGTAAAAATGGTAGGTTCCGGCGGGTGTTTCGGTCGTGAAGTCAGGGAGTTCGGCAAACAGGTTTTCCCCGCCCTGATAGCGTAGGCTCAGGATGCGCGGGCCAACGGATTGCGTCACAAGCAGGGACAGGACAGGGTTGGCAAGTTCGAGGCAGGTTTGATTGAGGAAGGTCGTGGTGTGCATATCGTTTTCACCCGCGATATTTTTTCCAAATCCGCACCACTTCGGCGTGGGGGATGGCATACGCAACGCGCCCCTTGAAACCGACGGTGGTTTCTGCGGCGAGCATCGCATTCCAAATGGCTTCTTCCACTGCTTCGGCAGTGGCGGCGAAAAAGGGGTTCATCATGGCATTGGTGAGCATTTGCAACGAGACGGGTTTGATGGTGCCCGGATCGAAAGCGTTGCCCGTCGCAAAGGCGAGAAAAATATCCCCGCTCCCGTTGTACCCGAACCCGCCGGTGCGCGCCAACCCGGTCGTGGCCCGTTGCGCCAACCGTTTGCACTGGAACGGCAACAACGGCGCGTCGGTCGCCACGATGACGATGATGCTCCCCCCCTCTGAGCGGGGATCATCGCCAGATTCCGGGGCGGGTTCAGCCTCGGCCCACCCGGATGGGATTTGGTCCAGCCCGAGTTCCTCCCCCACGGGGACACCATCGAGCCGCAGATCGCGCCGCGCCCCGTAATTGGCCTGAACCAGCACCCCGACGGTAAACTTGCCCGCCGGAAGATCCACCCGCCGGGACGCGGTGCCAATGCCCCCTTTGAATTCGTGGCAGATCATGCCCGTGCCGCCCCCCACACAGCCTTCTGCGACCGGACCTGGGCCAGCTTTCGCAATCGCTTCAAACACGTGTTCCCGCGTTATATGGCGGGCGGCCATGTCGTTCAGCCAGCCATCGTAGGTTTCGGCGACGACGGGCAGTTCAAATTCTTCGGTCAGGCCGTGATCGACAGCAAAACTGCCAAGGGCTTCGTGAACGGTGCCCACCTGCCCGGTGTTGGTGATGGCAATGGGGGTGGTCAACATGCCGGATTCGGCCACCCAGTGCATCCCGGTCATTTCGCCGCATCCATTGTAGGAATGGTAGGCCGCAAAGGCAGGTTCTTTCCATATGCGCCCCTGGCGGGGGAGGATGACCGTGACGCCGGTGCGCGCCACGCGAGGGTCATCGTAAATCAGGGTGGTGTGCCCCACCCAAAGGTCGGGGACATCGGTGATGGCGTTGTGCGGGCCGGGCGGCAGCGTGCCGATGGTGATGCCTAAATCTCGTAAACGGGCGCGAGCCATAGGTTAACTCCTTATGATATAGGCTTGGTTTTCACTCACTATTTTGAGCCGGAATAAAGCT
>JABWBV010000756.1 GCA_013359445.1 Anaerolineales bacterium
AGCTGGCCCCGCAAAGCATTTTGGATATTGGCGTCGGGTTTGGCAAATATGGCGTGCTGGCGCGGGAGTATCTGGAATTTCGGGACGGGCGCAAAAAATATGGTGACTGGCAACGGCGCATTGACGGGGTCGAGGTTTTTGCCGGGTACCTGACCCCACTCCACGAGTTTATTTATGATCACATTTATCTGGGGTCCGCCGCCGACATTCTGCCCACGCTTAACATGCGGTACGATCTCATTCTCCTGATTGACGTGATTGAACACATGAGTCAACCTGCCGGGGTACAACTTCTCCAACAATGTCAACAGACCGCGCGCAACATTCTCATCAGCACCCCCCTCGCGTTTTATCCGCAAAAAGGCGCGTTTGACAATCCCCATGAAGCACATCAAAGCTTTTGGCCGTCCAAAAGTTTTGCCCCCTTCTCGCCCAGAATGTTCCTCCCCAACGCCTACTCCACCATCTGCCTCATCGGCGAAGACGCCCCACGCCTCCACAAACAACTCCGCACTGGCAAACGCGAGCTTAAACGCTGGTTCCCATTTCTCTTCGTTTTGGGGCAAGCCTACCGTAAAATCTTTCCTCGGAAATTCCCACAATGAAACTTGGCTTAATCACCCCCGGCTTTAGCGCGGATGAAAACGACTGGTGCATCCCCGTGCTGTACAACCTCGTCCGAGAACTGGCACGGGAACATGAAATTCACGTGTTCACCCTCCGTTATCCGCACCGCGCGGGCACATACCCCTTTCATGGGGCTACCGTCCACGCGTTGGGGGGCGCGGCTCGCGCGGGGGTCGCGAGACTCCCGCTCCTCTTCCGTGCCCTGACCGCCATCCTCGGCGAGGCGCGGCGTAAACCGTTCGACCTGCTCCACGCCTTTTGGGTGGATGAACCCGGTTTTCTCGCGGTGTTTGCCGGGGGGATGTTACAAATCCCGCGCGTGGTCACGTTGATGGGCGGGGAATTGGTCGGTTTGCGGGATATTGGGTACGGGGGGCAGTTGAGCATGGTGAACAGTGCCCTGACCGGGTACGCAATGCGTGGGGCCAGTGCCGTCACGGCGGGGTCAGCCTATCTCGCCCAAATCGCCAAAGCTCAATTCCCGGACATTCCCACTCAAGTTTTGCCGTTGGGGGTGGATACCGACTTGTTTCACCCCCCGACCGGGAACCCGCCCCCGCTTTTTTCACCCGACCAAACGCACCTCCTCCACGCGGCCTCCCTTGTCCCGGTCAAAGATCAGGCCACCCTCCTCCGCGCCTTCGCCCGCGTGGCACAAACTCACCCCAACTCCCACCTCCACCTTCTCGGTGACGGCCCCCTCCGCCCCCAACTCGAACAGCTTGCCCAAGACCTGCATTTAACCTCACGCCTCACGTTTCACGGTTCACGCCCTCACCACGAAACCCCGGTTTTCTACCAATCCGCGGATTTATGCGTGCTCAGTTCCCGGTTTGAGAGCCAGGGGATGGTGGTGCTGGAGGCCGCCGCGTGCGGGGTGACGACGGTAGGCACGGCAGTCGGGATTTTGCCGGAGATCGTGCCGCCGGAGCAGGTCGTTCCGGTCGGAGATGTGGAGGCGTTGGCGAGGGCGATCACGTCCGCGCTCAGCGACCCCGCGCGGGTGCGGGGGGTTGGGCGCGGGCAGACGGATCAGGTGCGGGAGCGGTTTACGTTGGGGGTGTGTAAGCACGAATTGGAGCGGATTTATTCATCACTAAAAATAGAACACGGATGAACGCGGAGTTATATGGAAGCTAAATTGGAGAAAGCGATGTCTAGTTTTCATCTAAAA
Organism: Anaerolineales bacterium; assembly: GCA_013359445.1. Lineage (GTDB taxonomy): Bacteria > Chloroflexota > Anaerolineae > Anaerolineales > JABWBV01 > JABWBV01. The sequence goes on from JABWBV010000756.1 coordinate 1,802, forward strand.
CGTAATTTTACTGAGTGGTTGGTGTTGGGTGGGTTTATGGGGCTGGCGATCCTGGCGACGTTTCCGTTGATTTTGTATCTTACGACAGGGATACCTGGCACGAGCAAAGATACCGATGTCGTGACGTTTGTGTGGAATCTGTGGTGGGTGAAGTATGCGCTGTTAGAACGGCACACGAATCCGTTTTTTACAGATGCGGTGTTTGCTCCCTTTATGGTGGACTTGCGGCTTCATACGCTTGCCCCACTCCATGGGGTGCTCTCCATCCCGCTTCAACTGATCTTGGGGACGATTGGGGCGTCGAACGTGTTATTGATGGGGACGATTGCCCTGAACGGGTATGCAGTGTATCGGTTGAGTCGGGTGTTTATCCCCACAATCAATATCGCCTTTGCCATCGGGGCTGTGGTGGCTTTGAGTACGCCTGTGATGTTTCATTTTGCTACGGGGCGGCCTTCGATTGCCAGTTTGTGGCCGATTGCGTTTGGGATGTGGAGTTTGTACCAACTTGTGAAAACGCTTCGTTGGAAATATGTGGTTGGGCTTGGATTTTGCCTGTTATCGGCCTTATTACTCGATTTTCAAATTGTCTTGTACACGTTTTTATGGATGGCGGTCTTTGGTCTCTACCTGCTGGTGACCGAGCGCGCGGCGTGGACAAAACCTGTTTTATGGCTTCAAATCGGGGTCAGTTTGTTGTTTTTTTTCATCCCCTTCTTTACGGTTTTTTACGGTCCAT
>JABWBV010000131.1 GCA_013359445.1 Anaerolineales bacterium
GGCGAAGATGTGAGTCAACTTGACAAGGTGCAATTGGCGTCCGTCCGCAACCAGAAGATCGGGTTTATTTTTCAAGCCTATAACCTTTTGGCACGCACCACTGCCCTGCAAAATGTAATACTGCCCTTTCTATATAACCGTGTGAGTCCAAAGACGAAAGAAGAAAGTTTGGAAAAAGCGCGTACCATGCTTGAGTTGGTTGGCTTAGGCCCACGCATGAATCACCAGCCGCATGAACTCTCCGGCGGCCAGCAACAACGAGTGGCAATTGCACGCGCGCTGGTCAATGATCCGGTCATGGTCATCGCCGATGAGCCGACCGGCAACCTCGATACCCGTTCCGGCACGGAGATCATGAACCTGCTTCATCAATTGCATCAGCAGGGCACAACCATCGTGATGGTGACTCATGATCCCAAAGTCGCAGTCCACACTCAACGGACGATCAATCTCGTGGATGGTCAGGTGGATTCCATCACGCACAACGGAACCCATCATGGAAAAGCGGAGGTACAACATGAAACTCGCTGAGGCACTAACTATTGCGTGGGAGGCGATCCTCAAAAACAAAGTCCGCTCGCTGTTGACCATGCTGGGCATCATCATCGGTGTGGCAGCGGTCATCATTATGGTTGCCATCAGCGCCGGGACGGAAGCCTCCATTCAGGAACAGATCACCAGTCTCGGTTCGAACCTGATCTTTGTGCAAAGTGCCATGATACGCGGCGGACCCGGTCAACCCCCGCAAGGCGGATTGGTCTATGACGATGCCGCCGCCATCGAATCTGGCGTTTCAGGTGTCACCGCTGTGGTGGTGGAACAAAATTCCAGTGAGACGATCAAATACGGCGATGTGACATTGGATGATGTGGAAATTCTTGGAACCACGGTCGGCTTTCCATCCGTCCGCGATATGGAGATTTCGGATGGGCGTTATTTCACTGATCAGGAGATCGAACGCAAGGGCAAAGTGGTTGTGCTTGGATATAGCTTGGCAGAAGAACTCTTCGGTGAGTCGAACCCGGTTGGGCAGTACATCAAGATTGGAAATACCAAACTGGCAGTCATCGGCGTTTTCAAAGAAAAGGGGCTGGTAGGCAACACCGATTTTGACTCGCGCGCATATCTGCCGATCAGCGTGGTCTTTCAAAAGTTCACACCGTCCATGTTCGCCCGCATCATGGGCGACAGCGTACGCATGATTTACGTGGAAGTTGACCCGGATGCGAACCTGGACAACATCATCACACAGATCGAATTGTTGTTGGCAAAGCGGCACGATGTGACACTCGATTCTGCCGACTTTAGCGTCACGACCCAGCAAGATGTCATCTCCACACAAGAATCCACGACGGAGGCATTTCGTTCGCTATTGGCGTGGGTGGCTGGTGTGTCGCTTATCGTGGGCGGTATCGGCATCATGAACATCATGCTGGTCAGCGTCACCGAACGGACTCGCGAGATCGGCATCCGTCAATCCATTGGCGCGACTCCCAACGACATCCGCTTGCAGTTTCTTACCGAGGCGCTTCTGCTCAGCATCATCGGCGGTTTGATCGGGGTACTGGTGGGTGTGGGCGGTGGGTACATCTTCGGCGCACTCAGCGACATGCGCACGGTGGTCTCGGTCAGTTCCATTTTTCTCGCGTTCGGCTCTTCTGCCATCGTTGGCGCGTTCTTTGGGTATTACCCTGCCAATGAAGCCTCGAAACTCGATCCCATCGAAGCCCTGCGCTACGAATAAAGGATATTATGAAAAAGACTTTCTTTTTAACTTTGATTTTGTTTGCCTTCTTCCTGTCAGCTTGCGGCACCTCGCAATCAAATACGCCCGGCGCACAGACCATGCCCGGAAACGGCGAATTGCCGGAAATCACCAAGTTGGTGATCGGCACGCTCAACCTCAAGGATACGGAGAATGCCGTCACCCCTGAACAGGCGAAAGAATTGCTGCCGCTCTGGCAGGTGTATCTCTCCCTGCTTACAAGCGATACTGCCGCACAGGAGGAGATCGACGCGCTGGTGGAACAGATCGGCGAAACGATGACTCCCGAACAGACTCAAGCCATCAAAGCCATGCAGCTCTCACAGGAAGATATGCTCACTGTAATGCAGGCGAACGGGCTTGGCATGGGTGGGAACCGTCCGCAAGGGAACAACAATTCAGGTAACAGCAGCGATTTTGCTCCTCCGGGAGGCGGCGACTTTGTCCCACCGGATGGGGGTGGATTCACACCGCCCGATGGAGGCGGAGTACCTGGCGGTGAGTTTCCAAGCGGCGATATACCCAGTGGAGATCAAATCCCGGAAGGGCTACCAGCTCAAGGCATTGGTGGAGGCGGAGTCCCTACTCCTTTAATTCAAGCGGTGATCGACTACCTTCAAGAAATTGCAGACTCCTGATCAGAAATTAAATCGGATGAATGCAAAGACCTGGTTATCCAAAATCCCTGGTAGAGCCTGGGCGGGTATCGTGCTGATTGTGATCGCGATCACGGTCATAAGCGGATATTCCGTTTACGCCTCACAAAAAGAGGCTGCTTCAGAAGAATCCAGCCTGCAAACTGCCACCGTAACTCGCGGCGAGATGACGCTCTCTGCAAGTGGGACGGGTGTGTTGTCTATAGGAGATGAAGAAGAACTCGCTTTTACAGTGGCTGGCACGGTGCTTGGCGTATACATCCAACCGGGCGATACGGTTCGGGTCGGCGATTTGCTTGCAGAAGTTGACCCAACCGAGGCGCAGGCAGACTATGAAACCGCCAAACGTACCTACATGGAATTAACCTCTCCTGCTGCAATCGCTTCCGCACTGGATGCGCTCGCTCGAGCCCAAAAAGATTACAGCGATACTCGACATGTTCTTGAATATCTGGTCAGTCCCGATGTGTTGTATTGGGAGGAGAAGATCGCCGAGGCACAAAAAGCACTTGAAACCGCGCAAGCCCAATTGAATGCCAACCCAGACGATACACAAGCTAAAAGGGAAGTGGAAACAACCACGGCATATTTACAAGATGCAGCCGTTTCGTTGAATGAGGCACGTAATGATTATTACAACGAATATGTCTTTGAAAATTTTGTAAAGCGCACCAAAGATGGCAGTTATCTTACCATTCCAACTAAAGAAGATATTCAGATCGCCCGCCTCGCCATCGACGATGCGCAAGTTGCTCTTGAAGATGCCAAAACTGTATATGACGCCATGGTCAGCGGTGAGATTCCCGAAGGCACCGGCATCCCAAGCCTTTTGGAAATTCAAGCTGCAAAACGCGCCCTCGACGATGCGCAAGAAAAACTGGAAGGAACAAAGATTCTCGCACCTATCAACGGCACGGTATTAACGGTGGATATTGCAGTTGGCGATGAAACCGACACAGTCACGGTTATGTCCGTGGCAGATATTTCACACGCCTACCTGGAACTTTACATGGATGAATCCGATTGGGATAAAACTGTGACAGGCCATCCGGTTGAAGTAACATTCGATGCACTGCCCGATACGGTCTTCACCGGTACGATCTCCAGTGTGGACAGCGAACTCTACACCAGCGGCACATCCACAGCTGTGCATGGCACGGCGGACCTGGATTCTTCCATCAGCGAGATCAACCTGCCCATCGGCGCGTCCGCTTCGGTGGAAGTCATCAGCCTGGAAGCAAAGAATATTCTCCTCGTCCCGCTTGAGGCCTTGCACCAAACTGATAATGGCTACGCAGTTTTCCTCGTTACAGAAAGTGGAATGACCTTTCAATATATCGAGATTGGCGCACAGAATGAACTGTATGCGGAAGTGAAGACCGGTTTGATCGAAGGCGATACCGTTGCGCTCGGCATCGATATAGAAAAATAACCCATGAAAAGCAAATTCATCGCACTTTTTATCCTTGCCATTTTGCTAAGCGCGTGTGGACAGGCAACTACTGAAACTGCGGACCCGCCAAGTGGATACAGCCCGGAGATCGATACACAAATCGCTCAGGCACTGACATCTGCAGTTACTCCAACAAAGGAGACATTGCCCACTGTTACAGCTACATTCACGCCGAGAGCGACTCTTACTCCCACACAAACGCCTCTCCCCACCCCGACCCTGCCAACTCCAGCCAAAATGTATGCTACGCCTTTACCGTATCTGACCAACGTCGCCGGTTATTCCGATTGCGATAACTCCAAGTACCTCAAAGACATCACGATTAAAGATGGCACCGTCCTGATGCCGGGCGAGCCGTTCAAAAAGATATGGCGGCTCAAAAATACCGGCACATGTGCCTGGCATCCTGAATACACCCTCATCTTTGTGAGCGGATACGACATGGAGGGTGAAACGACGATGATTAACCAATACGTTGCACCAGGAGATGAAGGCAAAATATCTGTAAGCCTGATTGCCCCTGACGTGGAAGGTACTTACGAAGGGTATTGGATCCTCACCAACCGTGAAAATGAAGTATTCGGACAAACCATCTATGTACAGATTGTTGTTTCGGAAGATGAGACGGAGGAAGAGGATGAATAACTCATGAATAATCCAAGATATCTGACTTTCAATTTTTCTTCGCCGCATTTTCACATCAGGCCTTCCCATAGTTGGCTGTGATAAGATGAAGAAAAGTGAGACCTTATGCCTGCCGTACTTGTCGTCGATGACGACCCTAAACTTCTAAAAATGCTCCAGCGCACGTTAACTTATGAAGACTTGGACGTACTAACCGCTGTGAACGGATTGGAAGCCCTGCCATTGGTGCAAACTTACAAACCCGACCTTATTATCGTAGACTGGATGATGCCCAAGATGAATGGGGTTTCTTTCATACAACATCTCCGCGATGAAGAAGACAAAACCATGATCCTGATGTTGACCGCGCGTGACGCCATAGAGAACCGCGTAGAGGGATTGGAAAGCGGCGCAGATGATTACCTCGTCAAACCATTCGCGCCCGCCGAACTCGTGGCGCGTGTCCACGCCATGCTGCGGCGTGCGGGAGCCAAACCCGAGAATCAAAAAGTTTCCTACGCAGATGTCACGCTCGACCCAACCACCCATGAAGCGAAACGCGGCGGGATGGATTTAAACCTTACCGTTACCGAATTCAATTTGTTACACATGCTGCTGCGACATCCGCGTCAGGTGCTCGAACGCCGCCAGATCCTCAACGATGTGTGGGGCTACGATTTCGGCGGCGATGACAACGTCCTTGAAATTTATATCGGTTACCTGCGCAAAAAGCTCGAAGCGGAAGGCGGCGCGCGTCTCGTCCAAACCGTGCGCGGCGTCGGCTATGTATTGCGCGAGGAATAATGTCCATTCGCCTTCGTTTCACCCTTCTTTATACCTTCATCCTCGCCCTGACGCTGACTATCTTCGGTGTGACTCTCTACACCATTCAGGCGCAATCTACCCTTGATTCGCTCAAACGGGACCTGACGCTGGGCGCCAACCGTCTGGCAGATGCCACGCTGAAAACGAATTCCCTCGACTTCCGCCCACAGCCCCCGCCTGACGGACAGCAACCCCCTCCTGTGCCATTTGACCAATTCTACAGTCAGCAGGAGTTTCAATCCTTCCCCGAACGCGAGCTGGCCCGCGTGCTCGATCCAAACGGCAATCTCGTTGCAAGCCCATTCGGTCGTGAAGGCGATGCCCTCCCGCTTAGTGAAGAAGGCTTGCAAGCCTTGCAAAGCGGCACAGACTGGTTTGAAACTGACATCGTCTCCGAAGAAACCATGCTTATCTACAGCCGCCCCGTCATTGTGGATAGTGAAGTCGTCTACATTGTGCAGGTTGCCCGACCGCTTACGGAACGGAATCGCTCGCTGCAATCGCTCACCACCACCCTGCTCATTGCAGGGTCGCTGATCACATTGATCGCCTTTGGCATCGGCTGGCTACTCTCAGGCCTCACCCTCGCCCCTATTCACCGCATCACCAAGACCGCCAAAGAGATTGGCGAGGAACGTGATTTCTCTCGCCGTGTGGATTACAACGGTCCGCAGGATGAGGTGGGTCAGCTTGCCAGCACCTTCAATGCCATGCTGGCGCGCTTGCAGGATGCCTTCCAAAAAGTGGAGCACACCCTTCAAATGCAGCGCAACTTTCTGGCAGATGTCTCGCACGAACTGCGGACGCCGCTCACTACCCTGCGAGGAAATTTAGGACTCTTGCGTCACGACCCTTCGCCTGAAGAACAGTCCGACATCCTCAACGACATGGTGGATGAAAGTGACCGCCTCATCCGCCTCGTGAATGACCTGCTGCTGCTCGCCCGCGCCGATGCGGGTCGCACTCTCGCAAAGGAGTCGGTGGATGTTTCGTCCCTGCTTGAAGAGACCATCCGTCAGGCACGTCAACTCGACTCCCGGCGTGAGATCCGTCTTGATGCCGCGCCCGGCTTGAAGGTCATGGGCGATCGAGATGCCATCAAGCAAATGCTTCTCATCGCGCTGGACAACGCTTTGAAGCATTCATCCAGTGATGTGAATGTGACAGCAAAACATGACAGCACAGCGATCGAGATCCGTGTGCAGGATTTTGGAGAAGGCATTGCTCCCGAAAAACTCAGGCATGTCTTTGACCGTTTCTACCGCGGAAATAATGCCGGTTCATCCACGATTTCTGGTTCAGGGTTGGGTCTTTCTATCGTAAAAGAGATTGTCGAAACTTATCAGGGGGACGTGGAAGTTTCCAGTGAACTAAACCAAGGCTCAACCTTTCGTGTTTTGCTCCCCGTTCAATCAAATTAGAGAACGCCGAGGCCTTTCAAACGCGCATCTCACTGATCGGCGTAAATTTCCACCTTTCCGGTCATCCCGGGACGAATCTCGAAATCCATTTCATCCAGCACGAGGATAACCGGAAAGGTCGCCGTATCCCCCACAGGATCGCCCGCCTGCCAACCGATCCGTAAAACCGTCGCGGGGATAGGGTCGTTCGGATACGCTTTTAACACGATCGTGGCCGCTTGCCCCGGATAAATCTGCGCCAGGTCGCGCTCACTCACGTTGACAGTGTGGAATTCCAACTGACTGACGTTCAACAACGTCACAATGGGCGTCCCCCCACCAATGATCGAGCCAGGGGAAACATCAATGGACAGGATTGCCCCACTCCACGGGGCGGTCAGTTGCGCTTTGGCAAGGTCGGCTTGCGCTTGTTCCAGGTTCATCTCGCTTTGGGTCAGGTTGATTTCGGCCAGTTCGACGCTCAGTTGGGCGGACTCGTCTAGTTTGCCGCTCATCAAATTGACCAGATTGGTTTGCGCCTGGGTGAGTTGAGCCTGTGCAACAGCTAGATCGGCCTCCAATTGGGCGCGGGTTTGTTCGCTGGCTGTGCCCGTCAGCGAGTTGAGATGGCGGACGGCGGCATCGTAGGCCAGTTGGGCGTCGGCCCAGGCCGTACCAAAATAGGCTTTGTTGAGATTAGTGTCGGGTTTGTCACGGTAAGGCGCGTAATTTTTTTCAGCTTGTTCGAGGCGTTGTTTCGCGAATAAAACATCAGCCTGGGCTTGCGTAATAGCGGCTTCCGAGGCAGGGGCGTCCAGGCCATTGAGGTGGGCTGTGGCAAGCTGGACATTTTCCTGGGCCACGGCAAGGGTTTGCTGGGCTTCGGCCTGGCGGAGGGGGAGGTCCGCCTGAAGGGAGGTGAGAGTTTGTTGGGCCTGGGCGAGACTGTTTTCGGATTGGTCCACTTGAAGTTCGGCCTGGGCAATGGCGTCCTGCAGGGTCGTGTCATCGAGGGTGGCGATGAGGTCCCCTGCTTGAACCAGATCACCCGGTTGGACATGGATTTCGAGCAATTTCCCGCTGGTTTCAAACGAGAGCGCCAATACCGGCTGAGTTGCTTGCATCACCCCATCCGCGAGGATGGTGACGCTATCCGCCACTTGTTCGGGTGTGGGATTTGGCTCTGTCGTCGTTTCGAGGGGGGAAGTAGGTTGAGGGATGGTTTCAACCGGTTGATTCCCACAGCCAGTCAAGAGAATAATGAAAATGGTTATGTAGATCCAGCGTTTTATATTCATTTGAGTACACCTTAATTCATCCTCAATATCTCCACCGCCCGTTTGCGGACAATGCGGCGGGCGGAAAAGGCCGCGGCCAAAATACTGGCGAGGACAACCATGATGATAATGGCCGGAGTGGCAATTTTGTCCACCGCAAACTGAACAGGCATTTGTTGCATCATCGCATCCACATAATAGTTGAGGTAAGCCATGCTCGCCCCCGCGGCAATGCCCGCAAACGCCGCCCCCATCGTCATTGCAATCGCCTCGACAATCAGCATCCCGTTCAACTCGCGCCGCAACATCCCCATCGCCTTCAACATCCCGATCTCGATCCGGCGCGCGTAGATGGTGACATAAATCACCGCAAACACAGCAAATACTGCCGTCGTAAAAGAAATACCGGTCAACGCCAACAGCAGGATCACAAAAAACATCATACTCCCCTGACTTTCATCCAACTGCCAGGCCAACATATTGACCCAGAAGCTGTCTCCTTCCCCGTTTCGTTCGTATAGCATCTCGGCGATTTTGTCCGGGTCCGCATCGGGCGTGAGGGTTGCCAGCACCGTGCCCAGGAGAGGCGCGTCCGCCTCGGGCAGGGGGCGGTCTAGTGCCGTCACCAACCGGGCATAGTGCGGCATCGAAACCAAAACTGTGCTGAAATTTTGCGCCTCGATGCGGCTCCGGGTAATGCCGTCAATGCCAGGAATCCGCCGGGCAATGCCCACCACGAGCGCGTTATCGAGATGATCCAGCCCCTCCCCTTCCAGTTCAATCGTGTCCCCCACGCCGACCGCCAGATATTCCGCCAGTCCTTCGCTGATGATGACGGTATTGGGTTGGGCGAGAATGGTTTGCAGGGAATCAGTCCCCCCCGCCGTGAATTCCATCATCTCGTTAAACACCACCTGTGTAAGGTCCCCGTCTACCCCGAGGACGTTCACCCGCGCGCGGCGAAAACCGACCAAATCCCGCACCAGGGTATTGTACGGGTTCGATAGCCCCACCACCTGATCCATGCCCGGAATGGCGGCAAAGGCGGTGTGTACCAAGCTGGGTTTGAACGGGTCCACGTTTTCATCCCACTGGGAAAATGATTCGATCCTGACCGCCGCACCAAATTGCATTTTAGACCGGGTTTCGTTGTTGGCGAGTTCTAACTGGGCTTGCGTGCCGAGAAAACTGGGGAGGACGGCGCTGAACAACACCAGCAGGGCGATCAGGGTGTTGCGCGTCTTTCCGCGGCTGACATTGCGCCGGGCAAAGTACGTCACGCGCGGGGCAAGCACCCCCAACACGGCCAGCACCAACCGCTCAAAGGGCACAGTGGTGATAAAAAACATCAGACTCACCCCCAACACCATCCCCATCAGCCCCATCATCACAAAAATAACCAGCAAAGTTTCCCCACCGAAATAACTAAACGCCTCAAACCCCGTCACGAGGATGAAGATCGAAGAGATCGCCAGCCCCGCAAGGAACATTTTGCCATCGGGACGCCGCTCGCGCAGGTTGGTCAGGTCCTCCAGTTGGATGTTGTCCGCCACGCTGGGGTTAATGGCATGGATCACTTTGGTGCGGGAGGCGTCGGTGGCGGGTTTGAGACTGCTCAAAATCAGCACGGTAAACGCCGAAATGACGGGGGGGAGGATGGCGGAAACCGAAAGCCGCGGAACCAGTCTTAACGTCAGCCCCTCCTCCGCAAGGAAATATTTCAAAAGAGGAATCAGCACATAGGTCATCAAACCTTGTCCCAAAAAGATACCCAATCCCACCCCTACCACCCCAATAATGATCACTTCGACAATGATCAAACCAAACAACACCTTTCGCTGACTCCCCAAAATCCGCAAAACCGCCATATCCCGCCGCTGTTCCTGCACGTTGGTCATCACAAGCGTATGCACCAACAACCCCACCACCCCCAACGAGATCAGCCCATAGGTGTTGATCAGAGCTTGCAGGGCCAGAAAAACCTGCGAGGACTCACTTAACCCCGCGGCCAGGTCCATATTGTAGAGATACTTGTCACCCAATTGTTGCTGAACCGCGCGGGCCACCGCGCGAACGGTCAACGCGGCGGTTTCCGAGTCATTGGTGGCATACAGGTCAGGGTCCACCACCACAAGCATTTGATTGGCCAGACCAGGCAGGTTAAGCCACGTTTGCAAATCGCTCAATTCGACCAGGATGCCATTATCACGGGCGACATCCCCCGCGTTGATGATAGCCCCGACCGTAAACTGACGTTGATAGCGCACCGAACTGATCCCGGCCTCTGCGGGTTTACCCGGCTCGCGCGGGATCGGGAACGTGTACGCGACCGTAAACCGATCCCCCACCGCCAACCCCAACGAATTCGCCGAAAACCGCGTAATCGCCACCCGATCCTGGCCCAACACATACTCCCCCTCCAACACCTCCACCGTACCGATGTCATCCCGAACGCTATCCAACCCCACCAGGTACACCTGCCCACGTTGCCCGGCAAGCGCCGTCTCGACCGCCAATTCGATCCGGGGGAAAACGGCCTGAATACGGGGATCAGCCCCGGCAATGGTGGCCGTGGTAGGCTCAATGGGAATAAATAGTTGGGGATCGATATCTTTTTTGGTGATGGTGAGGTCGGCGCGGCCCACTTCGTTGGCGATCAGGTCAATGATGGACTGTTGCACGGTCGCCACCGTCGCGCTCATGGTGATGATCAAGCCCGTGCTGATAAGCAAGGACAGGATCATCAAAATGGTACGGACTTTGCGCCGGGAGAAGTTTTTGAGGACGTATTTAACGATCATGGGCTTTCCCGTTATCGCTCATCAGTTTGCCGTCGGAGATGTGGATCACGCGCTGGGCGAACTCTGCCATGCGGGCATCGTGGGTGACGAAGACGATGGTCATGCCCTCTGCGTTGAGGGAGGCGAGCAGGCGCATGATCGCCAGTCCCGTTTCGCTATCTAGATCGCCAGTCACTTCGTCGCCGATCAGGATGGTGGGGTGGTTTGCCAGCGCGCGGGCAATGGCAACGCGCTGTTGCTGTCCGCCGGACAATTCGCTGGGGTAGTGGTGGGCGCGGTCGGCCAGGCCAACCTTTTCGAGCAGAGTCAGCGCCCGTTGACGGCGTTCCTTTCGATTGGCTTTGGCAAGGACCATGGGGGCTTCGACATTTTCCTGGGCGGTGAAGTTCGCCAGCAAATTGTAATTCTGGAAAATAAACCCCATCTTGTGCAGGCGCAGGTGGGCGAGTTCATTTTCCGACATGGCAACGAGATTCTGCCCGTCAATGGTGATGTGCCCCCGGCTGGGTTCGTCCAGCCCGCCGATAATGTTGAGCAAGGTCGTTTTGCCCGAGCCACTCGGTCCCATCAGGCAGACGAATTCCCCCTGAGCGATTTCCAGTGAGACCCCGCGCAGAGCAGGGACAGCTTCTTTGCCCATCAAGTAAGATTTATGGATGTTATCAATGGTGATCATGTGCGTTCTCGTAAATTTACCTTCAGCCGTGGATTGGTCTTCCAAACAGTTTCATTATACTTTGAGATAGGCTTTTCCCCTTCAAGTCAGGCCTTTTGTAAAGTCCAGATACAACGCACTTTGGCAAGCTTTTAGGCCAGGAGGTATCGCAAAACCAGCCCCTAAAACAGTCTCAAGGGCATCACCCCCGGCCTGGTCGGGGACAATGCCCACACATTCACCACTCGGTCAGTTTCCAGATTTCCGGTTTGTATTCCCCCGGGTGGCCTCCAATTTCCGCGAAAATTTCGACAGCTTTTTTCAAATGAGCGACAGCCTCGTCCGGTTGGTGACTGGCATGAGCAAGGTCAGCCAACCGATTTCGCAACGCCGCCTCCAGATGACGGTCGCCTAAACGAATGCACAGGTCCAGGGCAATTTGGGCCATCGCGAGGGCGTGGGGGTAATCTTCCTGATCGGCGTAGACAAGGGCGAGGTTGTTCCGCGCGGCAACCTGGGCGGGCAAATGGTGGGTCTTTTCCGCCAGGTTCAAGGCCTGTTCCAAGTGGTGACTGGCATGGGGGAGGTCTTCGGTTTGGCGCGCAATCATGCCTAATACATTATGCGCTTGCGCCTGAACCCGAATATTTTCGACTTCTTCGGATGTTCCGGCGAACGCACTCGAACGGGATAACGCCTGTTCGGCCAGTTGCCTTGCCCGTAGAAAGTCGCCCTGTTGCGCGCAGGTGCGGCTCCAATCCGCGAGGATGTGCGCGTAAAGGAGGGCCTCCGGCGGCGCAGTCTCCAACGCAGATTGGAAAAAACTGGTGGCGAGGTCGTAATCCCCCCGGCGGTGATGCAGGTTGGCGAGTTTATGTTCGAGCGGCGGCAGGGCGGAGGGAGGGGCGAGCGCGGCGGCAGTTTCGTAACTGGTGACCGCGGCCCGGTAATCCCCTTGAAGGGTCAGTAAATCCCCCAACGCTTCGTGGAGGGCGCAGGGTTCGGGGAACCCCAATGCGAGGGCGGTCTGGTAATGGGAAATGCCCTCGGCATTTGCGTACAGTTTGCGGGCATAATCGCCTGCCCGGAAATACCAACGCGCGGCTTCGGCATCGTGCCCCGCGTGTTGGTAATGGTAGGCAATCCGCGCCGCGTTGGCTTCGTGGGGATGGGTTTCGTTGATCAGCACTTCCGCTACACGACGATGGAGCAGGCGACGACGCGCGAGGCTGGTATCTTCATAGACCACGGTACGAATTTTTTCGTGGGTAAAGTCGTAGGATGGATACAGGGTCAGCGCGGGGCCTGCGGGGCGCGGGTGATTCGTCGGGGCGTGTTCCACGAGCAGGCCCCGGGCAAGGAGGGCCTCCAGTCCGGTGATGGTTTCGTCTTCACTGCGCCCGCTGGTTTCCCGCAAGGTGGGGAAGTCAAAAGAGCGGCCAATCACGGCGGCAGTGGTTAGCACTTGTCGGGCGGTGTCGTTTAGCCCACTGAGGCGAGCCCGTTCCAGGTTTTGGACGCTGGACAGCCAATCGCGATTTTGGCGCGTCGCGGTCAAATATTCGATGATGAAAAATGGCAGGCCCTCGGTTTCTTGATAGAGCGTGGGCAGGTGTTCGGAGGCTAATACGCCCGTCGCGAGTTCGGCCACTTCCTCAGGCGTCAGGCGTCCAAGGGTCATTTTCGTCCCCAGGCCCGCGCGCTGGCTTTCGGACAGGAGGGTGTCCAGACGTTGGGTATCGCCCTCTTTGCGCCAGGCGACAATGATGAGCAGGGGGAAATCGGTCAAACGGCGCACCAGGTAACTAAGCAGTTCTACCGAGGCCGAGTCTGCCCATTGCAGATCGTCCAGAAAGAGGATGCCCGGCTGGGAGGATGTGCGGGGCGTGACGAGTTCGAGCAAAATCTGGCGGAGGCTCTCGAAGAGACGGAGTTGGGTTGAAGTGACCGCCCCTCCCGGAGCGGTAAGCGGGGGCACATAGGTTCCGAGGTCTGGGAATAGCCGCCCGACTTCGGCCAGCGCGTGGGCGGGGACGTGGGTGAGGCGGCTGGCGGCGTCGGGGCGTCCCAACACATTGCGGAGACCTTCGAGAAAGGGAGCGTAGGCCAGTTGCTCTTCGCCGCGATAGCACCGCGCGACAACAGAAATTGCCCCGTGCCTTTGCACCTGGGCCAAAAATTCTTCTACCAGCCGGGTTTTGCCAATGCCCGCTTCCCCTTCCAGGCCGATGAAATAGCCATCGGGGGCAACCTGGGTGTAGGTTTGCAGGAGGGTGGTCAGTTCTGCGGTGCGCCCGATGAGGGGAAAGGGGGCAGGGGAGCCGGGGAGAAAAGGAGC
>JABWBV010000757.1 GCA_013359445.1 Anaerolineales bacterium
CGGTGACCGTGCCGGAGTAGGTGACATCGTGGCCGATGTTGGCGTAGGGGTTGATGCCGGAGACGACCAGATCGATGGGGGTTTCCAGATAGCCCAACAGGGCCACCGCCACACAGTCGGAGGGGGCGCCATCGCTGGCAAACGCGGTCAGCCCATCGGCCAGGGGAAAAGGTTTAACGCGGAGGGGGCGGTGCAGGGTTTTGACATGTCCGCTGGCGGACCAGTTGTGGTCTGGGGCCAGGATGGTGATTTTGGCGTCGTCCAGGTTTTGCATTTCCTGGGCAAGGGCGAGGAGGCCGGGGGCGGTGACGCCGTCGTCGTTGGTAACAAGAATGTGGGGCATAACACCTTCAAATTCCGAAAATTTATCCCGAAGAAGGGTGGGGCTAATCTCGACTGGGTTGAGTTAGTATGGGGATAGGAATTAAGACCCATTATAACCGGGGAGGGCCTCGCTCGCGGGGATTTACATGTGGAATGGGGTGGGCGCGCTTTCTCCCTCATCGGTCAGGGTTAGCGGTTACGGATGGTTTCGCGCAGGCGTTCTTGGGTTTCTTCCGGGAATAAATCTAGGACCTGGCGGGTGATCCAGGCGATGCCAGGGTTGTCACTCACAATGAGAACCTGGTTGAGGAAATGGGCGGTTTCGCGCGGGGAACGGGTCGCGAGGGCGTGGATGACAATCGCGAGGTGTCCGCGTAAAACCGAGGGGGCATCGATCATTCGCGGAAGCAAAATGCGATAGATTTGGGGTAAATTGTCAAAGGTGGGGTTTTGTGCGAGTGGGAACAAAGCCTTTGCCCCGAGGATTTGCAATTCAACGCTGGTGTGTCCCATCCATTCGCGCACAAGCTCTAAAAATTGTTGAGGGTGGTGGTTTTGTAAGGGGGCCAGCCCGATCCGAAAGAGTTCTTCGAGGATGTGTTCTTCTTCTTTGGGGATGGCCCAGGCATGGGCGCGAGTCAGGAACGGGGTGGGATCGTGGGCAGGGGCCAGGCTCAACAGTCGGAGGGCAATTTGGCGGATTTCGAGAATGGGTTTTTCCCACAGGGTATCGGCGAGGGTGAGCGCGGCGAGGGGATTGGCCTGGGCCAGTGGGGTGAGGGTAAGCATGATCTGGCGCATAACCGGGGGCGCGACTTTGAAGGCGGGCAGGAGCGGGGCGGGTGCTCCGGTTTGACCAGGGCGGCGTACCCGATCCGCATACCGGTCGAGTAGTTTGTCGAGTTCGTAAAGAAACCGCGCGGGGTCGGCAAAGTATGCGGCGAGTTCGGCGGTTTCGTGTTTGAGCCGGGTGGGATTGATCGCAGGCATGGGGGGATGTAATGAGTTAGGAACCCATTACGCATTCCTTTTTACTGGCTTTGATGTATCGCTCCAACTAACAGGCTCACCGCCTCCTCCACATCGTTGGCAAACGTGACGAGGGGGCGATATTCTGGGCGGATGTAGGTGGCTTGGGTTTGGATGAAGGTCTCGAAGGTGGCACGCCAGCCGGGGCCGATCAAGATCAGGGGGCGGGGGGAGAGGATGCCCACTTGCAGATCGCTCCAGTAGATGGCGATTTCGGCCAGGGTGCCGATCCCGCCGGGGAGGGCGAGGGCGGCGTCACACGCTTCGACGAGGGTGTGCAGACGGTCTTTCAGGGTGACTTTTTTCCATTCTTCTTTCACCCAGGGGTTGGCTTTGGCCTTGCGCCAGGTTTCGATTTCTTCGCACGTGACGCCGATGGTGTGCCCCCCGGCTTCTGCCGCCCCGCGCGACACCGCTTCCATTGTGCCCATGTAGCCGCCCGTCAGCACGGTGAATCCCTCCTGCCCGAGCAATTTGCCTAAAAGAAAAGCCTGTTCGTATGTGAGGTCCCCTGGTTGGGGTTGTGATGCGCCGAAGACGGTGATGTTTTTGGTCATGAGGATGGGGGGATAGTTTGATGGTTTGTTTGTTTGTTTGTTTGTTTGTTGAATTTTATACGAACCAACTAACCAACCAACTAACCAACCTCTCCATCCCATTTGCGCTGGTAGTTGCGTTCCAGTTTTTTCAACACGGCTTGTTCCAGGTCGATTTGGCAAATGCTGGCAATTTGGAGCAGGTAGAGAGTGACATCGGCCAGTTCGTCGGCGAGGGCGGAGGGGTTGGTGTGATCGTCGTTCCATTGAAAATGTTCGAGGACTTCTGCCGCTTCCAGGGTGAGGGAGATGGCGAGATTGCGGGGCGTTTGGGGGCGGCGGCTGTCGGGATTATACCAGCCCTTTGCTTGCACAAACGCGTGCATGGCTTCGGTCAGTTCGGGAATGGTCATGGGGGGACTCCGGTTTAAAAAGATAGGAACTCATGGGTATTTGTGGGAACTGTGGGAATATAAAAATTCCTGCAATTTCCTACAACTCCTACGAGTTCCTTTAGTTCCTAATAATTCCTTCAATTCCTACGATTGGACTTTTGACAAAGTTTGCCAAAAAGATGGAACTGCATAAAATTGGGAGTTGTGACAAACCAATTTCAGCAGTTCCGCGAAGCAGTTTACCAGA
>JABWBV010000758.1 GCA_013359445.1 Anaerolineales bacterium
TACTCCAACGAATCCGCCAACGCCCAAATCCTCGATGACCGCACCGAAGTCTTCCCAGAACCGCGCCCCTGCCGCGGCGATCTGCTGGAAGGCACCAACCTCAACGGGCACAGCTTCAACCACTTCTTCCCCTGGACCACCAACGAAGACGGCACCAACAGCGAAGTCCTCAACCACCTGGGCCGCCACGAACTGCATGGCTACATCCCCTCCGCCCTCAACGACGACCCAAACATCTTTGAATACTACGGACAAATCACCCGCTTCAACGCCAACGAAATCGAAAGCTTCTTCCAGATCAAAGAATCCCCCACCACCCCCGGCCTCTACTTTGGCGTAGATGCCCCCGAATTCGGCACCCACGCCTCTGGGCAAGTCGTCAGCCTCTATGCCCCGCCCACGCTGGACGCCGACCACATCTCCGTCACCTACGTCACCGCGCCGGATACGGCCCCCGGTCATTTTCGCGAACCCGTGCCCCTCTCCGACGGTACGCTAATTGCCGTTCACGCCCCCACGACCGAGGAGGAGCAGGGCGGTTACCCCCACAACTCCACCTACGCCTTCCGCCTCAAAACCCTCACCCTCTCCGGCGGCTACTACATCGCTGACGCGCCCCTCACCCCCGGAATTTCCGAAACCATCTCCTACTGGAGTCCCGACCAAATGATCACCTACACCGGCCCCTTCTGGGAACTGAACCCGGTCGAAGTGCGCCCCCGTGCCTTGCCCTCCACCGCCCCCTTCACCCTCCCCGCCCCCGAACAACAAATGTTCGATCAGGCGGGCGTCAACGTCGCCGACCTGCAGTTCTACCTCCGCACGAACAACCTCGCCCTCGCCATCAGTCGCGACGTGACCACCCGCGACGACTTCGACTTCCAACAACCGTTCAACCTCCACATTCCCGGCGGGGTGCAAACGGTTGGCGAAGCAGGCACGATTTACGACATCGCCTATATGCAGTTCTTCCAAGCGGAGCAACTGCGCGGCTGGTTTGGCTGTTGCGGGGACGAACCCCGGCCCGGGCGGCGTGTCCTCGCCCAACCGATGTCCGGGGTCGGCAACCCGTTTTCGTCCGGGCCGGCGGGCAGTGTGGTGCTGGGGCTAGATGGGTCGATGGCGGCGTTTGTCCCCGCGCAACGGGCGATGACCTGGCAGTTGACCGATCCCCAGGGGCAGGGCGTGGTTCGCGAGCGGTACTGGGTCACGTTCCAACCCGGCGAAATCCGCATCTGCACCTCGTGCCACGGGCTGAACGAGTACGATCAAGCAGGGAGCGGTGCCCCGACCAATCCGCCCGAGGCGTTGTTGAGTTTGTTGGAATATTGGCAATTGATCGCCGATCCGCCCTATCGCACTTATTTGCCGGTCACTGTTTCCCTTAAATGACCACGAAACCCCTTCCCTACGCTTTCCTGCTCCTTTGTTTGCTGGCTTGCGCGAACTTCCGGCCCGTGCCTACGCCCTTTCCTCCGGCAGAGGAGACCCCAATCCCCTCCCCCACGTTCGCCGCCACCGCCGCGCCGCTGGAACCGTCCGACGCGCTCCCCATCGAACTCGACATCCCCTTCCAACTCCGCGTCGGGCAACGCGCGGTACTGGGGGCCGGGGAATTGACCGTTGAACTGCAAACCATCCTCCGAGATTGGCGTTGTCCAAGCGAGGTGCAATGTTCTGAAGCGGGTGCATTGGACCTGGCCATCTATGCGTGGTTGCCCGACCTGGAACCCACCCGCTTTGAAATGAGCACCAACCCTATGATGCACCAGGATGTGATTCCCTACGACACTTACGAAATCCGCCTGCTCGCCATCATCCCTTACCCCAAAACCATCGAAGAAACCATCCCAATGGAAGACTACCTGGTGACGTTTGCGGTGTCTTTAAAAACAGAGTAACCCTCAAAAATTTAGCACAAGCCCTTGCACCACGCAATCAGTCTTGTGCCCCTGGAATAGCTCTTTCGGAAAAGCCATGTCCCCAACCTTCTCCTGCCCCAACTGTGGTGGAACCCTCGAATACACCGGACAAGCCGCCCAAACTGGCGTTCAAACGATCTCCTGCGGTTACTGCGGCAATCTCGTTGCCGTCCCCAACGAACTCTGGCAACCCATCGAGGACGCCAAAACCGCCCAAACCGTCAACCAGTGGACGAAATATCTGCTCATCTTTATCATCGTCGTTTTTGTCGTCCCCACCTGTTTGGGGGTCATCGGGGCGCTGTTAGGGATTGGCGGTTCGATCATCGCGGGTATTGTGGGGATTTTCACCTCTCTGTTGCCTTTTTTGTTTAAGTGAACGCGCCCCTATCTTTTTTTTCCAGACTACCTCTGCCAGGTTTGAGTAGCTACAAAAAAACATCAGGCTAACCTTAACGGTTAGCCTGATGTTTTTTTATACGCGATACGAAACACGAAATCTCACTCGTACCGCAACGCTTCCACCGGCTCCAAACTGGCCGCGCGGTTGGCGGGGTAGATGCCGAAGAACAACCCGACCGCCGCGGAGAACACCGTCG
>JABWBV010000759.1 GCA_013359445.1 Anaerolineales bacterium
GGATCCTGTCCATACCTATCGCCCGCTTCGCCCGAAACCAGGCCGTTTGCGTGGCATCGAAGGGTTGGAATCTCCCACGATTGGCCGAGAAAAAGAACTGGCCCTCTTGTATACGGCTCTCGAAAATTTACATCGGGGTGTGGGACACCTGGTTTTCCTAACCGGGGAAGCAGGGATTGGCAAAAGCCGCCTGATCCGCGAGCTAAAAGAAGCCACCCATCGAACCGCCCTGCACTGGTACGAGGTCGCTCCCCTGTCATTTGAAGCCACCCAACCATATGCCCTCTTTCGGAGTTTTTTACGACAGGTGTTGGGTCTTCAAGAAATGGATTCTGCGGCGGAGATTTTGCCCAAATTAGCCGTTATGACGGAGCAGGTGTCCACCGAAGTGCGAGAGGGAGGCCTTCGCGCACTGGCCCTTTTGCTAGGGACTCAAGATAACGGGGATGCAGGGAGTTCCCCCGATGGCGAAGCGTTTAAACGTCAGTTATTTGCCGCCACGCGGGAGGCTATTTCCGGCATCTTCTCCCAAACGCCCGGGGTGATTGTCCTTGATGATCTCCATTGGGCTGATCCGGCCTCTTTGGAACTCTTCAATCACCTCTTCCCACTCGTGGAAACACGCCCCATCCTATTTCTATGCGCCTCCCGCCCCGACCGAGATACCCCAGTCTGGCCGGTGAAAACAACCCTCGCCGAAACCTATCCCCATCGCGTCACCGAAATTCCCGTTCTGCCCCTTTCTTCAGAAAAAAGCAACGTTCTGGTGGATCACCTCATTACTACGACCCATCTCCCCACGCAGATTCGGTCGCTCATTCTGGAAAGAGCTGAAGGCAACCCGTTCTTTCTGGAAGAGATCGTCCGCACCCTGATCGAAGATGGCATCTTGGTTCGCCATATACCCTCCGCGGAAGGGCACAGTGAATGGCGCGTCGTCGAAACCAACCTGCCCAGGCTCCACATCCCGGACAACTTGCAGACCCTGCTCGCGGCTCGGCTGGATCGTTTGCAGGAAGAAACCCGTCGCGTCCTGCAATTGGCGGCTGTGATTGGGCGCAACTTTTATTACCGTGTGCTCGAAGGGCTGACGGAACCTGTGGCCGGGTTAGATACCCAACTTTCAACGCTTCAACGGATGAATATGGTCGTAGAAGCCGCCCGCCTGCCAGAACTGGAATATGCGTTCCGTCATACGTTGGTTCAGGAGACCGCATACCAATCTATTTTACGGAAGCAACGTCGGGAGTTTCATCGGCAGGTGGGGGAAGTGATGGAGCAGTTGTTTTCTGAGCGATTAGAAATATACGCCCCTATCCTGGCCCTGCACTTTGAACGAGCAGGGGATTCCGCACGCGCGTTTCGCTATTATCGGATGGCGGGCGAAGAAGCCTCGCGTTTGTATGCTGTAAAAGAAGCTATTAGCCATTACATCCGCGCTCTGGATTTGATGAAATCCTTTGCCGAACCCCTCCCTTCCGAGGAAGTTTGCCAGCTTTGGCTACGGTTGGGGCGTGCTTATGAATTGGATGGACGATATGACGAGGCCCTCCTTCACTACCAGGAGATGGAAACCTTTGCTCAGACACATCACCAACAAACCCTGGAACTCGCCGCACTTGCCGCCCACGCTACGATTCACGCGGCCCCGACCAAAAAATTTGACCGCACTCAGGCGATAACCCTCTCCCAAAACGCCTTAGCCCTGGCCGAACAACTAGAAGACCATGCCACAGAAGCCAAAATCTATTGGAACCTCATGATGATGAGCGGTTTTTCGGGAGAAGGAGAGCAGGGGTATGCGTATGGACTGCGCTCGTTGGAAATAGCCCGCCAATATCAACTTAAAGAACAACTGGCCTACACCCTGCATGATTTTCACCGCGCGTCGTTAATCCAGGGCAAAATTGAAGAAGCAGAAACCATGCTGGCCGAAGCAAAGGACATCTGGCGCGAATTGGGCAATAAGGCCATGTACATCGACAGCCTGATTTCTGAAGCTTTGTTTCATATCATTCATAGCGAATATGCACGGGGCGAGGCGGCTTGTTTGGAAGCACACCGACTTAGCCTGGAAATTGGTAATTTGTGGGGCCAGTGTTATGCCGATTACACCTTGGGCTTTATTTATTATGAGCAAGGACGTTTTAACCTGGCCCTGGAGGTTATGCCCAGAGCGCTTCGTCTTGTAGAGTCTTCTGGTTTTGCCGTTCCATTGGTGGATAGTCATTGTTATATGGGGCTGATATATGCTTATTTGGGCGATTTTGACCGCGGCAAAATGCACGTCATGGAAGCCCTTCATCATGCCCAAGAACGGTTGCCCGCCATGCAAACTGGCCCCCTTTCTGCCCTCGCAATTTTGGAATTCTTACAGGGGAATCTTGAAGCGCTCGACCATTGGTTAGGAGATTTTCGCCCCAACCCTGAAATCAATTCCTTTACAGGATTTATGCGGTTCATTTCAGAAATTTACCGTCTGCTTGCCAAAGAAAAATATCCTGAACTTCTC
>JABWBV010000760.1 GCA_013359445.1 Anaerolineales bacterium
CATCAACAACATCATAGACGTAACCAACTATGCCATGCTCGACATCGGCCAACCCCTGCACGCATTCGATTACGATGTCCTAGTACGCCGTGCTAAAGAACACGCCAGCACCCTGAGCGGAGGCTCCTCCTCTTCCCACCCGACTGATAGCACCCTGAGCGGAGGCTTTGCGCAGTCGAAGGGTGCGGGTCAAGCGGTTCCCCACATCTACACCCGCCTCGCCCAAAAAGGTGAAAAACTCAAAACCCTCGACGACGTAGAACGCACTCTCGACGACTTCACGGTCCTCGTCTGTGACGACGCCGGCCCCCTCGCCCTTGCAGGCGTCATGGGTGGCCTCGAATCCGAAGTCACCGCCGAAACCAAAACCGTCCTCCTCGAAGGCGCGGCCTGGAACATGATCAACACCCGGCGCACCGTCATGTCGCAAAAACTCCCTTCCGAAGCCTCCTACCGTTTCGCACGCGGCGTCCACCCTGCGATGGCCGAACGCGGCGTCCGGCGCGGGCTTGAACTCATGCGTCAGTGGAGTGGCGGCACGGTCGCGTCCGGCCTTGTAGACAACTACCCCCTTCCCCCCGTTGATCCCACCGTCGCCATCACCCCCGCCGATGTCAAACGCTGGCTTGGCATTGACCTCTCCGCCGAAGAAATCGTCCGCATCCTCGAATCCCTCGAATTCAAATGCGAAATCCACCAATCAACCGATCAACCAATCACCATTAAAGTAACGACCCCCGACCATCGCCTCGACATCGGCACCGGCGTCATCGGTCAGGCTGATTTAATGGAAGAAATCGCCCGCATCTACGGCTACCAAAACATCCCCGAAACGCGGATGGCGGACGAAATCCCCCCCCAACGCGGCAACCCCACCCTGGAAGTTGACGAACGCGTCCGGGACATCCTGGCTCGCGCGGGGTTGCGCGAAGCGATCACCTACCGTGTCACCACCCCCGAGGCGGAGGCCCGTCGCCTCATCCCCGGCACCCCGCTCTCCGACAAACCCTACATGCGCCTCGCCAACGTTATCAACCAGGAACGCACCGTCATGCGCCAAAGCCTGCTCGCCAGCATCCTGGAAATTGTCGAGCGCAACGCCCGCATCCGCGAACGGATCGCCCTGTTCGAGATTGGAGAAATCTTTTTGTCTTCGGAAGGCGGCGAATTGCCGGATGAACTCCCCCGCCTGGTCATTGCCCTGACCGGGCCGCGCGCCCCGCTTGGTTGGCAGGAAGGGGACGCCACCCCGATGGATTTCTACGACGTCAAAGGCGTGGTGGAAACCCTGCTTGATGGCTTGCACATCCCCGTCAAATACGAATCGGCCTCCCACCCCAGCCTGCACCCCGGCAAAACCGCCCACCTCCTCGCGGGCGATCGCCGCCTCGGCGTGATGGGCGAACTTCACCCCGAAGTTGCCGCCCAATACGATCTCCCTGAAACCCCCGTCCTCGTCGCCGAACTCAACCTGGACGTGATCTACACCCTGATCCCGGTCCGGTACGAAACCGTACCCGTCCCCCTTTACCCGCCCGTCGTGGAAGACCTCGCCCTCGTGATGAACGACGATGTGCCCGCCGCCCAGGTCGAATTCCTCATTCGCCAAACTGGCGGCGCGACCCTGTCCGAGGTCACCCTGTTCGACGTATACCGCGGCGACAAACTGGGTCCCGGTCGCAAGAGCCTCGCCTACCACCTCACCTACCTCGCCCCCGACAAAACCCTGACCGACAAAGATGTCGCCAAAGTCCGTTACCGGATCATTCAACGCCTCGAACGTGAGCTTGGCGCACAACTGCGAAGTTAATACGGTACACAGAAGGCACAGAAATAAAATAGAAGGACACAGAAAATTCAAATTGGCTGTGTCCTTCTGTTTTCTCTGTGTGTTCTGTGTACAATGTCTTTAGGAGTACCCTATGCCCATACAAACTGCCCCCTTCGGAACCTGGAAATCGCCCATTACCACCGATCTGATCGTCGCCAATACCGTTGGCTTGAGTTCGGTCCTGCTTGATGGGGACGACACCTATTGGCTCGAATCTCGGCCCACGGAAAAGGGGCGGAATGTGATCGTGCGCCGGACCCCGGACGGGGAAACGGTGGATGTGAATCCCGCGCCGTTTAACGCCCGGTCGCGGGCGCATGAATATGGCGGGGGAGCGTATTGTGTCCATCAGGGGACGGTGTATTTTTCGAATTTCGCCGACCAACGCTTGTACCGTGTCCGACCGGGGGAGACGCCCGTCGCGGTGACGGCGGAGGGGCCATTGCGGTTTGCGGATGGGGTGGTGACAAAGGATGGGCGGTGGATGTACTGCGTGGTGGAGGATCACAGTCCATCCGATCAGCAGGCGGTGAATGCCATTGGGCGGGTGAGGTTGGCGGACGGGGAGGTGCAAATTCTGGTGTCGGGGAACGATTTTTATTCATCGCCCAAACTGAGTGCCGACGAGGGGCGTTTGGCGTGGTTGACGTGGAATCATCCGAATATGCCGTGGGAT
>JABWBV010000132.1 GCA_013359445.1 Anaerolineales bacterium
CCTCGCCATTTATCTGGGGCTAACGGGGCTGTATCTGGCGATATTGCGCCTGCTGTCTCCGGGGGAGCGCGATCAGCCTTCCCGCCCGCTGATTCCGATTATCCTCCTGGCGTGGCTCGCTTGTTCCGGGGCATTAATGACCACCGCGCCTGCCGGGGAATCCCACGATATTTTTGATTATTTGTTTCGCGGGCGGATGATGGTGGAGTATCAGGCCAACCCACTGGCAGAGGTGCCTGATTCCTATCGAACCAAGCCCTATATCCGCTATGTAGCCTGGCAAAAATATGTGGATACGTATGGGCCGGTTTGGGAAATGTCCAGCGCAGGCGTGGCGAAGGGTGTCCGTCATATCGCCACCGGGTTGGGCTGGTGGGTGGATGACGATGGAGGATGTCCAGACTCTCCGGCGGCGTGCCGTCTCCTGATCATGTATCTGACGGGCTATCGCCTGCTGGCGGTAGGCCTGGCGGGAGTTTCAGGTGGGTTGATTTGGAGTGTGGTCAGGCGAAACCGGCCTTCGTGGGGCGCACTGGCGTTGGCTGGTTGGCTATTAAATCCGATGATGCTGATTTCATCTGCCGTTGGCGGGCACAACGATATGGGGATGCTTATGCTGGTTCTCTTGAGCTGGTGGCTGTTGCAACGCGGGCAACTGTTTCTCGCATGCCTGGCTATTGCTTTGGCGGCGCATGTCAAGCTGATTGCGCTCATCTGGTTGCCTGCCTGCGCGTTTTGGATCATTTGGCGGTACGGTTGGGCGCGTGGGGTAAAAGTTGGGGTGGCGAGTGCGGTAGGCGCGTTGGGGCTGTCGTGGCTTTTGTATTTGCCCTTCGACGGCTGGCAGACTTTACCCCGGATGTTGCACGAACGAACGTTATTTCTGGCAAATTCATTTTGGTTGATCTTCAAAACCACCTTGATCAATGCCTGGGACTGGGAACGGGCGCGTGCTCATCAATGGAGTGTGGGCTTGTCAGGTTGGTTGTTTGTGGGGGGGATGTTGATGACCCTGCTCAGGATGTTCAACTTGCGGGTGAAAACCGCCCAAACCACTGCGTCCGCCTTTTCCCCGGAAGAAGCTGATCGGAAGTTGTGGCACGCCCTGACCGTGGTGAGTTGGTTGTACCTCTTGGTTGGCTCCTTCTGGTTTCAACACTGGTATATCCTATGGACGTTAGCCCCCGGTGTTTTGTGTTTGGAGCGGCGCTTCATCCGGGTCGTCCTGCCTTGGATGGCGTATGGCGCTTTATCTGCGAATGTGGCCATGAACTTTTTACAAGCCACAGTCTTCAAAACCGCTCCGCCGATGGTAAATTATATTGCGGCGGTTGCGATGATTTGGGGGCCTACCACCATTGCCTTGCTTATTTCAGTCAAGGCTGGATGGAAAGGTGTGATGTCTCATACCCGCTCACCGGGGGAGAAACATCATCCAAATTGAATTGATCGAGTGGCCTCCCCTTAATGTCCCAGTTTTTCATACCGCCGCGCCGTATTAAAAATCCCTGTTGGGGATATGACGTCTTCAATGACCGCAACCAGAGTAGACGTGTTCGCATCGTACACCCTCACCCCATTTCCAAGCCAATCACTGATATAGACATAACTGCCATCTAGCGTAAATTCCGGGTGTAGGGTCTGGATGCCGTCGGTAATGACATGCGTCACCGAAAAGGTGGTCTTGAGCACCGTGCAATGGGATATGTACACCGGTAGTGGTTCTTACAAGGAGATTATGATGCGTACCCTTCACCCTTCTTTTATCTTGCGCCTGGGGCTGGGATATCCTGCCTCGCTATTTTCCCGGAAACCAGCCCTGGAACTGGCCCCGCGCGGGAAACGCCGCCCGCGCCGGAAACGCCGCCCGCGCCGGACGAGGCCGCCCCAAACTGGGCAAACGCTACAAGCCAGGGGAAATCCTGATCCGGCAGGGCGAGCTGGGCGAGAGTATGTTCGTCATTCAAAAAGGGCAGGTGGCGATCATGCAGGAGCGCGACGGGGAGGATGTATTCGTCGGCGTGCCGAGCACGGGCGAGATTTTAGGGGAGATGGCAATCTTCGATAAGGAAGTGCATAACACCACCGTCCGCGCGCTCAGTGAGGTGGTCGCCCTCACGGTGGACAAGGAGAATTTCAACCGCCGCATCCACGAAGACCCCTCGATGGCCATCTGTTCCAACTCATGTCCCGCCGCACGCGGGAGTTGAGCCAGCAGGTGACGGTGTTGAACCAGGAGATTGACCGGCTAACGGAAGGATGAAGGATGAAAAAAACCGCTTCTTGAATTCATCCTTCCGCATTCATCCTTCATCCTAAAAAAAACGATCTCTAAACGCTCTTTCCGTATACTATCCCCAAGAGCAACGACTTGGCAAATCACGCCACGTTTTTTCCAAAAGGCGACCCATTATGTTCGCAAATCTTCTCATTCTTCTCATCTTTCTCGCCCTCACCCTCGGCGCAGGCTGGCTTACGGTCAAGGCTTTTCGCGCCAAACGGCTATGGGTAAAAAATGCAGGTTGGCTGGGCGCGGGCATTCTCATCCTCGTGCTTGGCGCGCTGACATTTGCTGGGGCCAGAGGGCTGGCGATGGTCTATTTTCCGGGGGCGGTACTCCAAATGGATATGGGGGATAATCTCTGAAAGCTAGCATCAGCCCTTTTAGGCGCGTTCGGCGGCCAAGGTACCCCATTTTGGGCCAAGCACAGGCCCCATCTCCGCGTTTTTAAGTACCTCTTCAGCACCCTTTTTCCCCTCTTGCAACCCCCAACTCGCCCGGCGAGAGGATCTCGGCAGGCTATTGCAGGCCAAGGCAGGTCAGAGTGGCAGGCGCAGGAACTCTCCCACCATCCACAACCGGGCGGTCAACCCCGCCGCCATCCCTGGACTACGCAACCGTGAGCGTCTCAGCCCAGCCACCTTTTGCCCAGGCTTTCGTGTGGACGGACGTAGTGATAATAGACGCGCCACCATTCGAGGTGTGAGAGGAGAGGCACCACCGTTTGGGCATAGGCCCAGGTCTTGCGCATCAGCGGGGCTACCCCGCGCCGAAAGGTCAAATTCATCCGCTCCACAAACGCCGTCTGCACCAATGTATGGAGCACCGCCCCCTTCTCTCCCATTCTCATCGTCCTCTTCTCTGCCAAATTTCAACGAAAAGGCGGACAGCGGAAGACCGAAGACCTCCTTCTCTTACAAAAAACGCGCATTCATTCTCTTAGATTGTGTAGGATAATTGGGGAAGGCGCATGATTAACCTAAAACCCCTTTCCAGTTACTGTTTTGGAAACAAACCCACGATTGGTGTCCTCACAGGGTGGCAGTTCTACCATACGGCCACAAACCTGAGTTACCTGGAACCCGTCTTTCGAGGCATTAGCCGCGCGGCGAAGGATTTTCAATGCAATCTACTGTTGGGATGCGGGATTGGCTCATCGGCCAGTGTGACCGATCCCTTACGCCCCGCGTGGTCAGTCGCGTACCCGGACGCGGACTTTGTCCCAATCGGCCCGTGGAACACGGACGGGCTGATTATTGCCAATCCCCTGCATTCCCCCGCACGGTCAGAATATCTTCGGGGGGTGAAAAAAGATGGACATCCGGTGCTCTTTTTGGGCGCGGGGGAGGCCGGTCCGGCGCTGGTGGCAGATAATGCCGGGGGGATTTTCAAGGCGATGAGTCATTTGGTGGATCATGGGCACGAGAAGATTGCCTTCATCGCGGGGAGTTTGGCGGATATGGATGGCGATACAGGGGCGCGGTTGGCCGCCTATCAACAAGCTGTTGAACAATTTGGGCTAAAGAACGATCCCCAGCTGGTGAAGTATGGGCGGCATGTGTATGACGGCGGGTACGAAGCCATGCAGAAAATCATCGCTTCGGGGGCAAGTTTCACGGCGGTTCTGGCGAGTAATGACGAATCCGCGATGGGGGCGATGCAAGCCCTCCGCGAGGTGGGGTGCAACATTCCGGCGGAGGTGGCCGTGATCGGGTTCGATAACCGGCCCGAGGGGGTCGTGCAATCCCCGCCGCTGACCAGTATCCACGTCCCCCTCTTTGATATGGGTTATCACGCGGTGGAACACCTTCTGCGCCATTTGGTCGCAGGCGAAACCCTGCCCGAAGAGATCAAGGTGGAAACCCGGTTGGTGTTGCGCGAATCGTGCGGGTGCGATATCCATCAGGGGGCACATGGCATCGAACAGGCCACCAATCGGGTGCAGTTTGTCAAAGCATTCAGCGACACGGTTTTCAGCCAGGCGCATGGACTGACCGAACTTGAATGCCAAACGTTTTCTCGGCGACTGGTGGACGCATTTATCACCAGTATGCACCAGCAAGATCGCGCGGGGTTTGTCAAAACCCTGACCGAAGTCCTCGATGCCACTGCTCAAAAAGGCGATGACAACCAGGTCTGGCAAAATGCGCTTTCATTTTTCCGCATAGGCGTGGAGAAAGGCTTGATATCGGATGTTTCCAGGGGGGCAGGGGGATTGAATGAACTGATTAACGAAGCCCGCCTGGTGATCAGTACGTTCATCCAAAAACAGCACCAGCAGGCGATCATGGATGACCGGTGGACTTCCACCCGTTTGAGCCGGTTGACCGCGGACTTGCTCGCGGCGCTGGATGAAGCCCAAATTTATGCGGCCCTGCAAAAACATCTCCCCGGTATGGGGATTCAAACAGCCATCCTTGCCTTTCTCGAGGGGAAAGAAAATGCCCGGTTTGAGCGGTGTACCCTCCGCGACGGGATTCACCCTGAGCGAGTTCAGGCCATTCCCTGTCAGGATTTTCCGCCTCCTAATTTTTTTGAGCCAGAAAAACCTTTTCAACTCGCTTTGATTCCCATCCTTGAACAAGCGGAACAAATCGGGTTTGTCGCCTTTGACACGGAGCATCTTGAACTGTACGGATCGATTGTCCAGCAGTTGGTGAATGCACTAAAAACGGTGGGGCTATACCGCCAGGCGAACGAAGGACGGCGGCTGGCAGAGGAGGCGAATCAAATGAAAAGCCGCTTCCTGTCCACGATCAGTCACGAACTTCGCACGCCGTTGAATCTGGTGGTTGGGTTGAGTGGGGTGCTGTTGCACAGTGAGGAAGAGGAACTGGAACTCCCTGCTTCCGCGTATAAAGACATCGAACGGATTCACGCGTATGCCCAGCATCTCGGCGGGCTGATTGGAGATGTGCTCGACCTGGCGACCAGCGATGCCGGACGGTTGAAGTTGAACCTGGAACCGCTCGACCTGAGCCAGACGCTTCGCATGGTGGCAACCAGTGGCGGCCAACTGGCAGAGGATAAGGGGTTGACCTGGAAGGCTGACCTGCCCGATTCCGGCCCATGGGTGATGGGGGACCGTACCCGTTTACGGCAAATTGTCCTGAATTTAATCAACAATGCCATCAAGTTTACGGAAGAAGGAGGGGTGAGCCTGACCCTGGAATCGGGGGCGGGAGAAGCAACGGTTTTTGTCCGGGATACAGGGATGGGGATTTCGCCAGATGAGCAGGCCGTAATTTTTGATGAGTTTTACCGCTCAGACCGGAGCATCGAACGCGGGTTTTCCGGGTTGGGATTGGGATTGGCGATTTGCAAGCGGTTGGTGGAAATGCACGGGGGGCAGATTGGCGTGCGCGAGGCGGAAGGGGAAGGCCGCGGGGCCACATTTTATTTCTGTCTGCCCACGGTGCCCACGCCCGTGCAGGAAAATGTACGAGGCGCGCACCCCGCGCAAGCCGGTTCAGGGGTTTTGGTATTGACCAATCTCCTCGATAAGATGCTTCCATTTAAACAACGTCTCAAACAGGGCAATACCCTTGTGCGCGTGTTTCCAATGACTCATCGCCCGGAATGGCGCGCCGAAATTCAACACAACCCGCCGGATTTAATCGTGCTCGATGTCACCGCGGATCCCGAAACGGGGTGGGCCACATTGTCTGCGCTCAAAAGCCATCCCGCCACCCGCAGTATCCCGGTGATGTTTTACAAGTCTACGCTGGAAGGGGAAGCGATTTTAAAACTCGATTACCTGACAAAGCCCATCGATCAGGATGAATTGGTGACGGCGCTGGACTGGCTAAATTCCGCGGAGCCAACCGAGACCCGCAATTTTCTCGTGGTCGAGGATGATCTGAATACATTGGAAATGCACGCCCGGATCGTGCAGTCTGTCTCCCCCTCAAACCGGGTATTTATGGCCCGCGATGGCCGGGAGGGGTTGAAAATTTTGGAACAACATGCCATTGACCTGATCTTGCTCGATTTGCAGATGCCGGGGATGGATGGGTTTGCGATGTTGGAGGCGATGCGCACAATCAATACCCTGCGCGACATCCCTGTTATCGTCATTACGGGGAAAACCATTAACGAGGCGGAGATGAAACGCCTTAACCAGGGGGTCGCGGTGGTGCTGGGAAAGGGGCTTTTCAACCCGGAGGAAACGGTTGAACATATGGTCGCGGCGCTGGATCGGAAAAAGAAACTCAGCCGTGAGGCGCAAGGACTGGTGCGAGCGGCGATGGTGTACCTGCATGAGCATTATGCCGAACCCCTCACCCGTGAAGAGATTGCCCACCATATCGGCATTACAGAGGATTATCTGACTTTCTGTTTTCGGCAGGAACTGGGGACAACCCCCATCAAATATCTGCGCCGGTACCGGGTGAATCAGGCCAAAGACCTGCTAAAAACTACCGGCAAAACGATCACCGAAATTGCCGTTGAAGTGGGGTTTTCCGACAGCGGATATTTCAGCCGCGTCTTTCGGCAGGAGGCGGGGATGTCGCCGGAGGCATTTCGACAGGGGTAACGTTTTTGGGCACAGGTGTATAGAAGGCACGGATGTTTTGCAAAGAAACACCCGTGCCTTCTTTTTATCCGTGCCACCCAGAAACTTCCATGAAATGTCCATGTCCGCCTCGGTTTTGTCCAAGTAGGGTTGATCGCGTTTCCTTAGAATGAGACAAAGGTCAACACAGGCGCGATCTTTGTCGCGACCCCAATCTTCCGGTCTCCCTCTCGGCCGGCGCAATCTCAGGAGTCCCATATGAAATTGAAAAAGAACGCTCTCCTTCTCGGAACGTTGGGTCTAGGGGTTTTACTCACCCTGCAACTCGTTACGCTCCTCCATACCCAAATCGCAAAGGCCAAAGAACCGGCGGTCATCCAGGAAACGACTGCGGTTTTCCCCGTCTTCGCCGATTTTGAGGGGGCTTATCCGCCCGGCTGGTTTGTCTACGCCGATTGGGGCGGTGGGGCCGCCATGAATTTGGTGCTTGCCACGGTGGCCGATACCGATCCGGAGGCCCTCCCCGGTCAGGTTGGCGATAACGGCATTCTCTCGGCGACGGTTAGTATCCCGTCGTGGGGTGGAATAGGGGCGGGGATTAGTCCCGTGCAGGACTGGAGCAATTACGACGCTGTCAGTTTTTGGTTCTACGGCGAAAACTCCGGCACGACGCATGAATTTGAGATTCAGACGGTTCAGGGCGATGATCGCCGCGCGTCGTTCGTAGACAACTTTACGGGCTGGGAACAAATCATTCTCCCCTTCAGCACCTTTGGCGCGGGCGGAGCGTACGATGTCTCCCAGGTGGATAACTGGGTTTTCGTGCTGGATGGCACGGTTGGCTCATTTAAAATAGATAACCTGCAACTGGTCAACCTACAACCCTTTGCGGATTTTGAAGGCGCATTCCCGCCGGGCTGGTTTGTGTATGCCGACTGGGGTGGGGGCGCTACAATGGATTTAGAACTGGCGACGATTGCCGATACGGATCCGGAGGCCCTTCCTGGTCAGGTTGGGGACAACGGCGTGCTTTCCGGCACAGTCAGTATCCCGTCATGGGGTGGGATGGGCGCAGCGTTCAATCCGGTACAGGATTGGAGTAACATGCAGGGTGTGAGTCTCTGGTTCTACGGCGAAAATTCCGGGACAACCCATGAATTCGAAATCCAGACCGTCCAGGGGGATGATCGCCGCGCATCCTTCACCGATAACTTCACCGGCTGGCACCTTGTCACCCTGCCGTTTGCCACCTTCGGCGCGGGCGGGGCCTACGACGTTTCCCAGGTAGATAATTGGGTGTTTGTGCTGGATGGTACAGTGGGTTCTTTCCTGCTGGATAACGTCGGGACGTATGGGGATGCTGGCACGGTCGCTGTGCTCACCCAATTTGAGGCCGCGGCCTACAATGTGGAAGAAGGCGCTACGGCCACGCTGACGGTCACCCTGAACCTCACTTCTACCGATCCGGTGTCCGTTTCTTACGCGACCCAGGAAGGAACCGCCATCGCCGGCACCGACTACGTCCCCGTCAGTGGCACCCTGGTCTTCGCCCCTGGCAGTAACGCCCAAACCCTTACGGTAACCACGCTGGATGACGGTATCAATGACGGGAACAAAGAACTCACCGTTGTCTTGTCCAATCCCATCAACGCCGGGTTAGGCGCGCTCAGTGAAACCACCCTGGACATCACTGACAACGAGCAACCCAATTCTGTCATCGCCGATTTTGAAGGCGCATTTCCTGCCGACTGGTTTGTTTACGGCGATTGGGGCGGTGGGGCCTCGATAGAGTTGGCCCTGGACACGGTTGCCGACACCGATCCCGACGCACTCCCCGGCCAGGTTGGGGATAATGGCATCCTCTCCGGGACGGTTAGTGTCCCCTCTTGGGGTGGGTTTGGGGCCTTGCTTGTGCCTCCCCAGGACTGGAGCAACTATGATGCGATCAGTTTCTGGTTCTACGGCGAAAACTCCGGCACCATCCACGAATTCGAGATTCAGACCGCCGCCGGGGATGACCGCCGGGCTACTTTTGTAGATGACTTTGCAGGGTGGCGGCAAATTGTGCTCCCCTTCTTCACGTTTGGGGCAGGCGGGGCATACGATGTTAGCCAAGTGGATGCCTGGGTCTTTATCCTCGATGGGACGGTTGGCTCTTTCAAACTCGATCATCTCCAACTTGTCAATCTCCAACCTTTCGCCGATTTTGAAGGCGCATATCCCCCCGATTGGTTTGTTTACGGCGATTGGGGCGGTGGGATAACCATTAATTTCATGCTCGACACGGTTGCCGATACCGACCCCGACGCCCTGCCCGGTCAGGTTGGCGACAACGGCGTCCTCTCCGGTACTGTGAGCGTGCCCTCTTGGGGCGGATTCGGAGCTTTGCTGGCTCCGGCTCAGGATTGGAGTGGGATGCAAGGCGTCAGTTTCTGGTTCTACGGCGAGAACTCCGGCACCACCCACGAATTCGAGATTCAAACCGTCGCTGGGGATGACCGCCGGGCCACTTTTGTCGATAACTTTGTAGGATGGCGACTCATCACCCTGCCGTTTGCCACTTTTGGTGCGGGCGGCGCTTACGATGTCTCGCAGGTAGACGCCTGGGTGTTTGTCCTCGATGGGACAGTCGGTTCCTTCAAACTGGATCACGTGGGCGTTTATGGAGATGCAGGTGTTGTGCCCCTTAAGGTGCGCTTCGATGTGAATGATTTCAGCGTCCTCGAAGGCGATCTGGCAACGATCACCGTCACCCTGAACATGCCCTCCCCCAACCCTGTCACCGTAACCTACGCGACCACAGACGGCACCGCCATCGCAGGCGTAGATTACCTTCCCGCCGCCGGGCAACTCGTCTTCCCTGCCGGGTCTACCGCGCAAACCTTCACGGTACAAACGCTAGGGAATGAGATTTTCACCGGAAACCGTGCCCTGTCGTTGAATCTCTCCGATCCGGTGAACGTCATCCTCGGCGCGCCCAACCAGGCCACCCTCACCATTCTCGAAGATGATCCGTCTAACGTTTGTGCCATCCGGGCCACAGATGTGGACAACTTTGAAAATGGCG
This sequence comes from Anaerolineales bacterium, assembly GCA_013359445.1. Taxonomy (GTDB): domain Bacteria; phylum Chloroflexota; class Anaerolineae; order Anaerolineales; family JABWBV01; genus JABWBV01. Next base: position 9,865 of record JABWBV010000132.1, read on the forward strand.
CACTCCCTCACGGGCTGGATGGCGATGGGATGGATGTCGGCTTTTTCACGTGGACGGGGCCAGGGGCAAGCGTAAACATTACGACCACCTTCCAGGTCACGAACACTGTTCTGCAAATGGACAGCAGTGTACCAGCCGGCAGTTGGGGTGGTACAACCCATCACTTTGAGAACGACACGGTAGATACCTGGGTCCCACAGGATTGGAGCAGTTATCAAGCAGTGGGATTTTGGGTCTATGGCACCAATTCTGGTAAACAGCTCTTTTTTGAAATCCAGGATAACCGCAATCCTGGTTCCACCTCGGATGATACTGAAATCTTCAGCTATCCCTTCACCGACAACTTTTCGGGCTGGAAACACTTTGAAGTACAGTTCTCGGAATTCGCCCGCAAAGAGATCGGCAACGGTGCCCCGAACGATGGTTTCACCCTGACCGAGGTTCACGGGTGGGCGTTTGGTTCCACCGAATACGCAGGCACCCTTTACCTGAACGATGTCCAAATCTGTGGATACGGCGTTGCGCCGGAACTCCAAGTCGCCTTCGGCCAGGAAGAATACGAGGTGCTCGAAGCGGATACAGCTACGATCACCGTTTCCCTCAACATGACCACCACCCACCCGGTAACGGTTTCCTATCAGACCGCGGCGGGCTATGCCATCGCCTGGCTGGATTACACGCCTGTCAGCGGGACGCTCGTCATCCCCGCCGGAGAGGAGACCGCGACCTTCGAGGTACCCACGCTGGACGATAGCAAGTACGAAGCGAACGAAACCCTGATGGTAGTCCTCTCCGACCCGATCAGCGCGACGCTCGGCTTCCGAGGGAGTGCAGTACTCACCATTGTGGATAACGATGTTCAAGACCCCGACCTGCTCGATGATTTTGAAGGCTACCACGCCTTCACCGGCACAGACGGAGTCACGCTGGCGATCACCGAACTGATGACGGGCACCGCCTCCGCCCGACCCGGACAGGGCACGTATGAACAGGTCTTGTCCATCGAAACCGGCAATCCCTTCCTCGCCCCAACCGCCTCCTCGTTCGCGATCAGCCAGACCTTCGCCACCGGCCAGGACTGGAGCGGGTACGAAGGCATGAGTTTCTGGTTCTATGGGCAAAATACCGGCCAGGATGTCACCGTGCAAATTCTCGACAATCCAGCCATCACCACCGGGGCCACACTGGCCGAAGATTGGGAACTGGTATGGAGCGACGAATTCAACACGGCGGGCGGCACTGCGCCCAACCCTAACGTCTGGGGGCATGAAACCGGTGATGGCACGCTGAACAATAACCCCGGCTGGGGCAACGGCGAGTTGGAATACTACACCGGCAACCCCGAAAATGTTGGCATGGATGGCCTCGGCAATCTCGTCATCACCGCGACCAAAGTCAACACCGAGACCTCTGACCTGATGTGCTGGTACGGGCCGTGCGAGTACACCTCCGCCCGCCTGCTGACCGCCAACCGGTTCGAAGTGGAATATGGCCGGGTCGAAGCGCGCATCCAGGTTCCGTATGGAAATGGGATCTGGCCTGCGTTCTGGATGTTGGGCAACAACATCGGCGAGGTGGGCTGGCCGCAATCCGGCGAACTGGACATCATGGAAAACATCGGACGTGAACCCGCGACTGTGCATGGCACCATTCACGGGCCTGGGTACTCCGGTTGTTGCGGAGTTGGGGGTGGCTACACCCTGCCCTCCGGCAACCTGTCGGACGATTACCATATCTTCGCCGTCGAATGGTCGCCCGAAGAAATCCGCTGGTACATTGACGATATCAACTACTTCACCGCTACGATTGACGACATTCCTGATGGCACGGAATGGGTCTTTGACCACCCCTTCTTCATCTTGCTGAATGTCGCCGTCGGTGGGAACTGGCCCGGCAACCCCGATGACACGACCGTCTTCCCGCAAACGATGCATGTGGACTACGTCCGGGTTTATCAGGCCGCCGACACCGCCGAACGGTTTGAATACACCTTCACCGACAACTTCTCCGGCTGGCAGAAGATCACCCTCCCCTTCGATGTGTTCACCCGCAGCGCGACCCAACCCGCCGGTGCCCCCGACGATGGGCTGACCCTGACGAACGTGATGGGCTATGGCTTTGCCTTCTCCGAAGGTGCCTTCCCCGAAGGAAGCACTTACATGCTTGATTACGTGCGCCTGGACGCAATAGCCGAGTTGATCGTCCCGCCGTTCAAGCTGTTCTTTCCGATGATGATTAGATAGTTTTCCTTGAAATAAACGTGCGGGTGACAGTCACTGCCAGTCTACGACGTGAAGTGATTGTCACCCGCACATAAGTGACTGAAGTCGCCACTACAAATCTGTAATTTTATGAGAAAGCCAATGAAGACCTTAATGCCCGCGCCCCACCTCGGTCAAACCATCCAAAAAAATACGCCCAATGAAGTGCAGGGAAGTTTCGTCACCCTCCTCGGCGAACCCTTCTACAAAATTCAAAACTATTCTGCCATGGAACCGTTCTTCATGAGCCTCGTGAGTGGATTTGACCATTGGATGTTCATCGCCTCCACGGGTGGGCTGACCGCGGGCCGGATAAGCGCAGAGCACGCTTTGTTTCCGTACTATACGGATGATAAGGTCACGGAAAGTTTCGAGACGACAGGGAATAAAACGATTCTGTTCGTCAGCCGCGGGGAAATAACCAGTTTGTGGGAGCCATTTTCCATGCGCTATTCGGGCGTGTACGTAATCGAGCGCAATCTCTACAAAAACATCGCTGGCACCACGCTCGTGTTTGAAGAAATCAATCACGAGCTTGGCATGACCTATCGCTATGCCTGGCGTACCAGCGACCGGTTCGGTTTTGTCAAAACTAGTTGGGCCATCAACCACGGAAAGGAGCCCTACAAAATCGAATGGGTGGATGGGTTACAAAATATCCTCCCGGCGAAGGTCACTTCCCAGACGCAAAACGTATTCAGCAACCTGCTCGACGCTTACAAACGCGCCGAATGCGAACCCGAAACCGGACTCGGTCTCTTCTCCCTGAGTTCCACGCTGACCGATCTGGCTGAACCGAGCGAATCTTTACTGGCAAACACGGTCGCCCAGGTGGGGCTGGAACCGATAGGGGTTCTCTTGTCCTCTGCGCAACTAGACAACTTCCGCGCGGGGCGGGAAATCTGCCCGGAAACCGATATCCGCGGGGCACGCGGGGCTTACTTTATCCATGCCCGGTCGGATCTGGCCCCCGGACAGGAAACATCCTGGCACCTTATCGCTGAGGTCAGCCAGGATACCTCGGCGGTTGTCTGCCTGATGGAAAAACTCAAAAATCCAGTCCACCTTATCCGAGAAATCGAAGCCGATATTGCCGCCAACCAACAGAAACTACATCACTTGGTTGCCAGTGCCGATGGACAACAGTATTCGTCCAACGAACTAAGTACCGGACATCACTTTGCCAATGTGATGTTTAACATCATGCGCGGTGGCATTTTTGCCGACCAATATTGGATGGAGCGAGAAGATTTTCTGGCGTTCCTCCGGATTCAGAACCAGCCCCTTTATGGCGTTGTGGCAGAGTCAGCCCGCAAACTCCCCGCCCGCGTACACCTATCCGACCTGCGCGCGTTTGCCGAACAAAACGGACAGCCGGACCTGATCCGCCTGACATCTGCTTACCTGCCCCTCACCTTCAGCCGCAGGCATGGCGATCCAAGCCGTCCTTGGAACCGGTTTGCCATCCAGATCAAGAACCCCGACGGAACCCAACGGCTCGATCACGAAGGCAACTGGCGCGACATCTTCCA
>JABWBV010000133.1 GCA_013359445.1 Anaerolineales bacterium
TGGGCCAGCCCAACTCGTGGAAGGTGTTTAGCATTACGTTGTTGGCGCAGTTGTTTATTCTGATTTTGCCTTACCTGATTTTCTGAGAAGTCCCATGCATTACTTTATCAAACCCCAAGATACCCCTCGTATTTACCTCCCCGCGTATGGCCTGTGGCTTGTGACGGCAGTGCTGAGTGTGCTGACCTTCCTGGCGGGCCGGGAGATGATCATCCGCACGTACACCCGTTTCTTTCCCTGGGAAGCGTGGCAGTTCGCCTCCGGGCAAGGCAGTCTGTCTCTGGTGAATATCCTGGTCTCCCTGCCGATGGCCTCGATAATGATCATCATCATTATCGGCGGGTTTGAATACCAGCACCGTTACATGGGCAAGCCTGAGGCCTGGTGGCTTTTGGCCCGCACGCTGGCGGTGGAATTGGGCTTTTTGATGTTGGCGCTTTACATCTAGCAAACCAAAAATCATCTTGTACGAGGTTTCTCTGTCACGTAGATGCTTAAATTTATGAGGTTAAACGCATGAGGCTGTCCCACTATTACCTGGCCTTTCTGGGTCTGATTTTGTTTATATTTTTTGGTGTGAGTTGCTCAACGAAAGAATTACCTCAAGAAGCCTCGCTTGCCGATACCTGGACAAACCCAAAGGATGGCATGACATTGGTCTTCATACCAGCGGGTGAATTTGAGATGGGTAGCAGTAATGAAGAGATTGATTTTGCGTTGGCTAAGTGTAATGACTACGTTCATATTGCCCACCCAGGCGAGGAAGATTGCCCGAGAGAATTATTCGAGATGCAACAACCTGTGCATAAAGTCTATCTGGATAGTTATTGGATTGACCGTACTGAAGTAACGAATGCGATGTTTGCGAAGTTCATCGAAGAAACTGGGTATAAAACTGATGCCGAGAAACTTGGACAGTCGTGGATTTTCTCGATTGAGTTAGAAAGGGGCGAAGAAGTTAAAGGCGCTGATTGGCAACACCCGCATGGCCCATCCACATCTATTGAAGGGCTGAATGCTCATCCTGTTGTCCAGGTCAGTTGGAATGATGCGGCGGCTTATTGTACTTGGGCCGGGCGGCGGTTACCCACCGAGGCCGAATGGGAAAAAACTGCACGTTGGGACCCTCAAACTGGCCAGGCATATCGCTATCCCTGGGGCAATGCGCCTGTGGCAGGGGATTTATTAAACTATTCAGATCGGAATCTCAACATCGTTTACACAGATATGACCCAAGATGATGGATACCAATATACAGCCCCGGTAGGAAGTTACCCAATGGGAGCAAGCCCTTATGGCGCGTTAGATATGGCAGGAAATGTTTTTGAGTGGGTCCAGGATTATTTTGACGATGGGTACTACAGTATATCCTCCTATGAAAACCCCCAAGGGCCAACCAATGGGATTTATCGGGTCCTTCGCGGTGGGAGTTGGCAGGGTGATAGCCGTGTCACCCGTTCGGCAGATCGCAGTCAATTCCCTCATCCCTCACGAGCTATGAATTGGGCAGGGTTCCGTTGCGCCCTCTCCCCCATAACAACGGAATAAACGATCCCATTCTTTGCCCAGATATACCCGTGAAAAAAAGTTTATTTTTATCGTTTGCTCTTCTATACACTATGTTTGCTGTTCACCAGAAAGCAACCTCTAATTCCATCGGCTTTCGTTGTGCTTACACTCCATAACAAGGATCATTATGTCATTCCTTTCGTCTAATGTAGACAATCTCCGCCCCTACTTCTATGAGGGCGTCAAAATCATCCTCTTTTTCTTCCTCGTCGCCTCGGGCATTATCTTCATCCTGCACAGTGGCCTCTCCATTGCCCATCCCTACCCACTCGACTACGGCGAAGCCCCCCTTGTCGATCAAGCCATGCGGATGGCAAAGGGCGAAAACATCTACCGCGCCACCCTCGATACCCCACCGTACACCATCGCCAACTACCCCCCCCTCTACATCGTCTCGCTGATCCCGTTCCTCAACACCTTCGCCTCCCCCTTCCACATGGCCCGCGCGGTGTCCGTGGTCGCCACCCTCCTCTCCGCCCTCTTCATCGGCCTCACTGTCTACACCTTCACCCCCTCGTATCGCCTTCATCCAGAAGGTTCCACAGAACCAACAAACCAACAAACCAACAAAAAGCCCCCTCAAACCCTCCCCGCCCTCGTCGCCGCCCTCTTTTTCCTCGCCAGCCCCTACGTCACCCAATGGGCGGGCCGCGCCCGGATCGACTCCCTCGCCCTCGCGTTCGCCACTGCCGCCCTGTACGTCATGGCTCGTTGGCCCAAATCCCGTTGGGGCTGGATCGGTGGGGGATTGCTCCTCGTCGCCGCCGCGTACACCCGCCAATCTTACGCCCTCGCCGCCCCACTCGCCGGATTCGTCTGGCTGTTTACGCAGGATAAACGCAAAGCCATCGGGTTGGCCTTGCTCGTCGGCGGGTTGGGCGCGGCCCTGTTTTTCCTGCTCAACACGCTCACGGATGGAGGCTTCTATTACAACATCATCACCGCCAACGTCAACGAATTCGGTTGGGATCGCCTCAAAAACAGCCTCACCGACCTGTGGAACCTCTCCTACATCATCCTCTTGCTCGGCGCGCTCTTTCTCCTCCTCGGTTGGCGCGCCCAAAAATCCTGGCCCCTGATCGCCCTCTTTTTTGTCGGCGCATCCCTCTCCGCCCTCACCATCGGCAAGATCGGCTCCAACATCAACTACTACCTCGAACTCGCCGCCGCGTTCGCCCTGCTCGCGGGGATCACCCTCGTCTGGAGTCAGGCCCATCCCTGGCGCTACGTCGCAATCACCCTGCTCCTGGCGGTGCAAATGGGCCTCCTGCTCGAAAATTCCATGCGCACCAACGTGGATTTTATCCTCGCCTCCCGCCTCGCAGACACCACCGCCCTCAAACTCCTCGAACAAGAAGTCAAAGACACCGATGCCCCCATTCTCGCCGACGAATACATGGGCCTGCTCACCATCAACGACCGCCCACTTTACCTCCAGCCCTTTGAAGTGACCCAACTTGCCAACGCAGGCATGTGGAATGAGCAACCCCTGCTCGATGAACTCGCCGCCCAAAAATTCGGCGCCGTCTTCATCCACCATTTCGACACCTACGCCCTCCAAAAAGAACGCTGGACGCCCGGCATGTTAGCCGCCATCGAGACCTACTATCGCCCGGTAAAAACCCTCGCCGGAACCGTGATCTACATCCCGCGCGGGGAAACCGCCATCGCCCCGATTCCCGCCCCCACCCAACCGGCCACGACCGCCCCGGTTTCCGCGGGGTCGCCGATCCCGGTCGGGACAGCCAACTTCTTCGCGGAACCGTTCCTCGCCCTCAACCCCACCAACCCCGATCACCTTGTCGTGGTTGCCACCCGATTCTCGAAACAGGACTGCGAACTCCCTAACTGCAAAGTCGAAATGCCCTTTTTCTCCTCGATGGACGGCGGCCAAACCTGGCAAACCCCAGCCACGTTCAGCCTGCCCCAGCAGATTGTCTACACCGGACAGGTCATCTTCGACCCCGAAGGCACGCTCTACATTCAAGCGAAACGAAACAGCACCCTCATCCTCAATCAAACCACCGCGGCCGAGGCATACATCCCCTCGCAAGGGCGGTTTGTCGAGGCCCCCAGTGGAGGGGTCAGCGCCCGCCCCTGGCTCCAGATTGACCCCGACACGGGCGAACTCTTCCTCACCTTCGACGCGCAGGAAGGCGACAACCTCTTCATCACCCCCAGCCTCAAACGCTCCACCGACGGAGCGCGCTGGTCTCTCACCGCCCGCGCCGACCAACACGTCTCCGCCACCGATAGCCTGACCCCCCGCGCGACCGGCCCCAGCGACATCCACGTCTTCTTCGGCGAAGGGAACGGCGTTTCTAAGGCAGTCTCTCTCGTCTGGGTATGGGACCCCGATCCCTGGACATGGCCACGCACCGTCTGGATGGCGAACTCCACCGACAATGGCGACACCTTCAGCGAACCCACCCCCCTCACCGAAACCTGGGGGCCGATCAGCACCGCCTCCGCCAACGGGCAATTCGCCCTCGTCTACCGTGTCGGCAACGCCACCGAACAGCATCTCGCCCTCGCCACCACCTCGGACAACGGCCAAACCTGGAACTCCGTCATCGCGAGTGGGGATGTCCCCCTCTTCTTCGATCCCGATCACCCCCCAGTCCTCTCCCTCACCCCCAACGGCACCCTTGACCTCGTCTTTTACGCCCACGACAGCGGCTCCACGGACTGCGTGAAAACCCTGCAAAGCTGGCAAAACAATCTCCTCGCGAACCAACCCGATCCCTGCACCTACAATGTGTTCTACACCTTCAGCAAAGACGGCGGCCTATCTTTTTCCGAACCCACCCAACTCAACCCCGATCCCATCCAGGGCGAGAACTTCCCCCATTTCTTCGGGCTGATTTTGACCAACACCTATCTCTCCCTCGCCGCCAACGACACCTACGCCTACCCCCTCTGGCTCGGCACGTCTGGGGCAGGGAAGACACAGATTTATCTCGTGAAGATCGAACGATGATTGTCCAAAAAACATCCAACGAATTGAATGAGAAGTCAGAAGGGTTGGGGTAAAATAATTCTTATGGATAGTGATCCTCATCACGAAATTGCTCTTTACATCGAAAACGCACAGGAGATGCTTGAAGTCTCACGCCTGAATCTGAACAATGACTTCTACGCATCCGCAGTAAATCGTGCGTATTATGCGATTTTCTACGCGGCAAATGCTTTATTGGTCACCAAACAATTGAGTCAGAGTAAACATAGTGGCGTTATCAATGGGTTTCGCCAGCATTTCGTCAAAACCGGATTGATTGCCCCGGAGTATAGCGATTTATACGGACGGATCATGGGTAACCGTCACACCAGTGACTATGAACTTGAATCTTCCATCAACAAAGAAATCGCTCGTGCTGATCTTGCCGATGCTGAAAATTTTGTCACAGAGATCACCCGCTGGCTTAAAAAGGATGGCTGGATTAAATGACCACATTACAACTCCACCCCAACGAACGTGAAGCCCTACAAACTTTCATTTGCAAAATCCGTGAATACCCGAACCAGGTCGTACAGACCATCCTGTTTGGTTCAAAAGCACGCGGGGATAGCACACCCGACTCAGATATTGATGTATTGGTCATTTTGAAAGAAGAAGAAAGCCAAGTCCGCAATCAAATCTTAACCATAGCTTCCCGGATTTCACTGGATCATGAGGTTTTGCTGAACCCCGTCATCGTGAGCGAAGCACGTTACCATCGGCAACAAGGCTTTACCTTCTACCAAAACGCCGCACGCGACGCCATTTCCCTCACACTCAAAGCGGGGCAACTGATATTCGCCCCTGGAATGTCTCTTTGATAAATTCCCTGATTGTCAACCAGTAAACGGAAAAACCATGACCCCCTTCAACGGCCTCCGCATGTACCGCTGGCACATCCCCGACCCGATCCGGTTCCAGCAAGACCTCCGCGTGACTATCCAGGCGTTGGGTTGGCGCTCCAGCGGGCGTTACCTCCCCCTGCAAGATGACATCGCCTCGGTCGCGTACTGGTACCAGACTCTGCCCACGGCCCCATTCTCCGCGTTGCCGGATCGGGATGGGTTGGAGATTGTTTGAGAAAATGGTACACAGATGACACAGATTCGACAGAGGGACACAGAAGTTATAAAAATATCTGTGGGCATCTGTGCCTTCTGTGTACAAGCAAAAATGCGCTGACTTTCGTCAGCGCATTTTTATTTTACGGCATTGTCGAATTACAGTTTTACGATCACACCCTCATGCGGGCGGAGAGATAACGCTTGCAAATCCACCTCCCCTGTCCGATCCACCTGGGTGGAAAGGAGGCAGGTACCGTTGCCGAACAGAGACAGGGTTTGTGCCTCGCCGGAGAAGTTGAGGGCGATCAGGTAGCGGTCGGGGCCGTCGGTGCGTTCGTAGACGAAACAATCTGCGGCGGGGGTGGGGACGGTGGCGTAGCTCCCCACGTTGAGGGCGGGGGTGGCTTTGCGGAGGGCAAAGAGGCGGCGGTAGAGGGTGAGGATCGAGGTGGGGTCGTTCAGCATGGCCGCGACGTTGCGGGTACGGTAATCCGCGGAAACGGGGAGCCAGGGTTCGACGTTGGAAAATCCGGCGTGTTCGGTGGCGTCCCACTGCATGGGGGTGCGGCAGACGTCGCGGGTGCGTTCGGCCCCGAGGTTGATGCCCTGGGGGTCTTGGATTTTTTCGGGGGGGATGACGCCGTTTTCCATCCCCAGTTCTTCGCCGTAGTAAACGGTGGGGGTGCCGCGCAGGGTGAGGAGCATCATCGCGGCGACGCGGGCCTGGGACTGTCCGCCGAACCGGGTGGCGAGGCGGGTGCCGTCGTGGTTGCCGAGGACGTAGTTGGGCCAGGCGAACGGGGGCAGGGCACCTTCCATCTCTTCCACGGACGCACGCATGGCGGAGGCGCTCCAGGGTTGGTGCATCAGGCGGAAGTTGAAGGGGAGGTGGAGTTCGTCCCCGGTGGTTCCGTAATATTTGACCCAACGATCCATCGGCCCCCAGAGTTCGCCGATGGCGACGCGCTCGTTGTATTCATCCAACACTTGCCGAATTTCCCGCATGACGGGGTGAACGTCGTCCTGATCCATGTTGTAAACCTGATGGAGGCGGCTGAAGAGGTCGTTTGCGGGCAGGTTGGCGGGGGCGTCGGGGTTGGGTGGGTTGTCGCGGAGGTCTTCGTCTTTGATGATCAGGCCGATGACATCCATCCGAAATCCATCAATGCCACGGTCAAGCCAGAAACGGAGGCCGTCGAGCATGGCTTTTTTAAGTTCGGGGTTGCGCCAGTTGAGTTCGGGTTGGCCGGGGACGAACTGGTGCATGTAGTATTGGCCGGTTTTTTCGTCGAACGTCCACGCGGGGCCGCCGAAGAAACTGCCCCAGTTGTTGGGCGGGGTGCCGTCGGGTTTGGGATCGCGCCAGATGTACCAATCCCGTTTGGGGTTGTCGCGGCTACTGCGGGATTCGAGGAACCAGGGATGTTCGTCCGAGGAGTGGTTGGGCACCCAGTCAATGAGGACTTTGAGGCCCCGTTTGTGCGCCTCGGCCAGCAGACGGTCGAAGGTGGCGAGGTCGCCAAACATGGGGTCTACGTCACAATAGTCGGCCACATCATAGCCGAAGTCTTTCATGGGAGAGGGGTTGATGGGGCTGAACCAGATAGCGTCAATGCCCAGCGTGTCGGACAGGTAGTCCATTTTTTCGATGACGCCAGCGAGATCGCCAATGCCGTTGCCGGTTGTGTCTTTAAAACTGCGGGGATAAATTTGGTAAACGACGCCGTTTTGCCACCAGAGGGGTTTCATGGGGGAGTCCTTGAGGGGGGAGTTGGTTGATTGGTTGGTTTGCTGGTTTGTTGGTTGGGTTAATGCCAGCGGTTTGTACGGCGTTGATTTTAATCGAATCCCCCCTTGCCAGGAAGGGCAAGGGGGGAAAGCGTAGGGTAACGCAAGCTGGTATTTGAAATCCGTTGAAACGGATTACCGCGTGTAGGGCGTTTCAATGCCCTTTGCATACCAGACACCGATTTCCTAATCGGTGGTCTATGATCGCCATGCTGTCCATTCAGTTTATACTGCGGGAGCGGCGGGCTTTTTGAGGGTCTCGGCGGTCAGGGTGGGGAGTTTCTTCAGCCAACCCAGCAGATTTCGTTCGGTCGGTTGCGGGGCGAGTTTTTTGGCCTGGCGGTAGTCTTCGGCGTCGTGGATCATCTTGACCAGGTACAGGTTGGCGTTGTAGGTTGAAATATCGGGGTGGTTCATGGGGTTGCTCCTTTCGCGGGGGGTGATCGGTTGATCGGTTTGTTGGTTTGCTGGTTTGCTTGTTTGCTGGTTCGTTTTCTATGTCCCTATTTTCGCAAACGCCCGTGACCCTTCCGTGACCACACCGTGAAATCGCGGGGAATTTCCGTGACATTTTTTAAAGAAGTCGTAGCATCCTGAGCGGAGCGGAAAACCGCCCACCTTCCTCCCCTACCCATCCCCAGCGCAGTCGAAGGAGGCGGGTTGCGCCAACGAACATTCTTTGCAATCCCCGCCCCCTTCGCGCAGGGTGTTACCATCCCAAACCACCCCTTTTTATGATCATAAGTCCCTCATCTCGAACAATCGGAACATGCTACAATGGAAACCATGCCTGCCTTAACGCTGAACCTGCTAGGCCCGCTGACTGCCGCGCGGGACGAGACTCCCGTGGATTTTCGCACAAACAAGGTCCAGGCCCTGCTGGTGTACCTTGCCATGGAACGCGCCCGCCCCCACCGACGCGAAGCGCTCATGGACTTGCTCTGGCCAGACATGCCCCTCGAATCGGCGCAGGTCAATCTACGGCAGACCATTTACCGGTTGCGGCAAGCCATTCCCGAAGTCAGCCCAAAAGGAGGGGGAAATCCGGTGCCTTTGCTGGACGCAGAGCGCCAAACCGTGCAGTTGAACCCGCTCGCCGACGTGCGGCTGGATGTGGACGCATTTCAAGCCGCTTTGGAAACCGACCCCGCGCGGGCGGCGCATCTTTACCGGGGCAACTTCCTCGCCGACTTCTTCCTGGTGGACAGCAACGTGTTCGAGGCATGGGCAGAGACAACCCGCGAAAAACTCCGACGGCAAATCCTGCGCGTGCTGGACGACCTGACCCAAACCCACCTCGACCGGGGCCATACTGACGACGCCCAAACCTACGCGTGGAAACAACTCGAAATTGACCCCTTGCGGGAACCCGCTTACCGCCAATTGATGCTGGCCCTGGCAAACAGCGGTCAGCGGAACGCGGCCATTGCCCAGTACGAGATGTACCAACATCGGTTAAACGACGATCTCGGCCTCGAACCCGCCGAAGAAACCCGCCTGTTGTACGAGCAAATTCAAGCCGGAACCCAACGCCCCACGCCCCCTTCGCCCAAGAAAAAGAAAGCGACCACCATGCCCGTCTTCATCCTGACGGACATCGAAAACTCCACCCAACTCTGGGACACCTATCATCAGGCGATGCTGACCGCACTCCTGCGGCACAACGCGATTTTGGAAGAGCAGATTCCCCGGTACGGCGGGCGGATTTTGGAACTGCGGGGTGATGGGGTCAAGGCGGTGTTCGAGGGGGGCGATCCGTTGGCGAGTGCGCTAGCGATTCAAAAAGCGTTCGGGGAGAATGATTGGGGGGAGATCGGCGCGGTGCGGATTCGGATCGGGTTGCATGGGGTGCCGCCTGGGCAGAAGGGGGTGGATTATTTTGAGGAGGACGACAAATATTACGGGCCGGTGTTGAACCATACCGCCCGGATCATGGACGCGGGCTGGGGCGGGCAGATTCTGGTGTCCGAGCAGGTACAACGCGCGTTTGCGTTGCCCGCGGGGGCCAGTTGGGTGGATTTTGGCCTGCAAACGCTCCGCAGTATTGATCATCCCATTCATATTTTCGGGCTGATCCATCCTGATTTGCCCCTGCAAGCTTTCCCCCCTCTCCGCACCCTGTCGAACCAAACGCCCGAACCTGCCCCCGGCACTCCCGCCCCCGCGCGGCCCCGGCATAACCTGACCGCCCAACCGACCCCGTTCGTGGGCCGCCAACGCGAACTCGCCGCGCTGGAGGCGCTGTTGGGGAACCCGGATGTCCGGTTGGTGACTCTGGTCGGGCCGGGGGGGATGGGGAAAACGCGGTTGGCGGTCGCGTTGGCAGAACGACAGGTCGAACGGCGCACCGCGGAAGCCGGGTATGTGTTCGCCGATGGGGTATTTTTGGTCTCGCTCGTCTCGATCAACACCCCGGATCAGATCATCCCTCTGATTGCCAAAACGTTAAACGTGCCGATTGAGATCAGCCAAAGCACGGAGCCGATGGAGCGCGCCGCCCAAACCGCCACCACGCCCAAAGAAAAATTGATGGGCTACCTGGCGGGGAAGCGGTTGTTGTTGGTGCTGGATAATTTTGAGCATGTGATTGAGGGGGCAGAAGGGGTTTCGGATTTGCTGGCGTCGCCTACGGTGCAGATTGTGGTGACTTCGCGGGAGCGCTTGCACATTCGTGAGGAGCAGGTGGTTCCGATCTCCGGGTTGGAGTTCCCCGAATGGGAAGCACCGGACGCGCCGGGGGACTATACGGCGATGGAGTTGTTTTTGCAAAGTGCGCGGCGGGTTCAGCCGGACTTCGCGTTGGAGGCTGGGGACATGGTGTACCTGACGCGGGTGTGTCGGTTGGTGGGGGGGATGCCTCTGGGGTTGGAGCTGGCCGCGTCGTGGGTGAATATGCTGTCGCTTCAGGAAATCGCCGCGGAGATTCAGAATTGTTTTGATTTTCTGGAAACGGACTTGCGGAACCTGCCCGACCGCCATCGCAGTATCCGCGCGGTGTTCAACTCGTCGTGGAACCGTCTGAACGAGGGCGAAAAACAGTTGTTTGCCCGGCTTTCGATTTTCCGCGGGACGTTTGGGCGGGAAGCGGCGGAAAAAATCGCCCATGCCCGTCTGCAAACCCTGGCGAATCTGGTGAGCAAATCCCTTTTGCAATACGACGCGGCGAACAAGCGGTATCAGATTCACGAATTGTTGCGCCAATACGGCGCGGAACAACTGGCCGCCAACCCCGCGGAAGAATACGATACCTTCCAATGTTTCAGCACGTTTTATAGCCGGGAAGCTGACCGGCATCTTCAGCTTTTGATGGCCGGACAGGCACAAATTGCGATGGAGCGGTTTGAACTGGACGCGACCAACGTCCGCACAGCCTGGGATTGGGCGGTGAGTCAGGGGAAGGTGACGCTCGTCAACGAGGCGGTGAACGGGTTCTGCGCGTATTTCGATTGGAGTTGGAGCGTGGAAGATGGCAAGGATGTGTGTGGTACGGCGTTGGCGATGCTCGACGCGGGCCAACCTCATGCCGACCCCACCCTGGCGCGGCTTTTACGCGCGAAATTGCTTTCCTGGCAGGGGTACTTCAATCTTTATTATCGGCACGAACTCACCGCACAAATGTGGGGAGAGGCAGAGACGCTGATTGATCAACTGATGGCCGAAGGGGTAGACGCCCGCGAGGAAAAAGGGCAGATTCTTTTCTTTCAGGGGTTGTTTCACCTCATGGCGGGCAATCTAAACCAGTCCAAGACCCTCCTCAAAGCGGCGCTGGCATTTAGCCGAGAAATCGGCTTACAGTGGATGATTCTTCGCAATATGATGGTGCTGGGGAATGTCGCCCGGAGTTCTGGCTCGCCAGGCGAGGCCAAACACTGGTACACCCTCTGTCTGGCCGAGGCGCGGGCGCAGGGCAATCGGTGGGGGGAGATCAGCGCGCTGAATGATTTGGGGTGGGCGGCGCGGAGTCTGATCGCCTATCAGGAAGCGCAAGCCTATTATGAAGAAAGCATCGAACTGGCGAAGGTCAGTAATCAGCATTGGGAATTGGTGCGCGGGTTGGAATCTTCAGGGTATCTCGCATTATTTTTGGGCCATTTTGAGTTGGCGTACACGCGGTTTACCGAGGCGATTGCTGTTTCAAAAGATTTGGGGATGCCGTATCGCACCATCCCGATTCAAAATCATATGGGCGTAGCCAAATGGTTGTCCGGGGATTTTGCCCTGGCAGAAACGATGATCCGCGACACGTTGGCGCTCTCTCAGGAATTGAACCCGCCCGCGCGGATTTTTCCCACCGCTTGCCTGGTGGAAATTCTGACGCTCACCGGTCGCTACCGGGAGGCGCACGCCCAGGTTCGGGTGCTGGAAACCCTGACGGAGGGCGTGTTCATTGATCGGTTCGCGCAGGGGCGGATCGACCGAATTTATGGGTGGTTGGCGCTCGCCGAAAAAAATTATCCCAAAGCCCGCGTCCTCTTTGAAAAAAGTATTGAACTGTACCGCACCAACACCGATGACGAACAGGTTGCCTGGTCCCAAGCCGGGTTGGCCGCGGTCGCCATCCACGAGGGGAACATGGACGAGGCGCACCAACTTTTGACCGAAGCCTTGTGGACGGCGATTGAAATTCAGGGCTTTATCCCGCTTTTGTTTACCCTGCCCGTTGTGAGTTTGTACCTCGCGCGCGTGGATTCTGACCTTGCCGGGGAGGTGATTGCCCAGTGCCAGCAGGCGCGCTTAATTGCCGATGCAAATTTTTTCCGGGACACCATTCACCCCTTTTGGCCGGAAGAACGCCTGGCACCCGCGCCACATACACCCCTCGCGGAAAATGAACTCCGCACGGCATTATGGGCAACCGCCTCTCAAGTGTTGACAGCCTGGTTGCAAGTCTGGCGCGATGAAACGACGTTTGTGGAGACACCATGAATTTTCCCGATCTCTTCTATTACCTGCTCATCTTTTTGACCTTCCTCGCCATGTTTGCCATCTTTTGGCTGATTAGCGGCTTTATCATCTTCCGTGTGGTGGACAACAAACTGCGCCGTTGCCCCAACTGCAAGCGCGGCGCCGCCGGGATCATCACCAACACCGAAACCGAGCCAATGGGCGTCCAAATGGATCGCACGGGCAAAGACCTCGTGCGGATCAAGTCCGAAAAAGTCGTGGATTCCTACGAATGCAAACACTGCCAGCACACTTGGGTGCGGTCTTTTGTGCGGAAGGAGCGCATGGCGGTGGGAAAAGCGGTAAATAAGGTAGATAGGTAAATAAGGTATATAAAGTAGATAAAGTACACAAGTACACAGGTAAATAAAGTAGACAAGTAAACCTCCCCTCCCCTCTTCCCCTCTTCTCCTCTTCTCCTTTTCTCCACTTCTCCTTTTCTCCACTTCTCCTTTTCTCCACTTCTCCTTTTCTCCTCTTCTCCTCTTCTCCACTTCCCCCCTATGATCATCCCCTCCCTCTCCACCACCATCATCGGTTGTGGCGGCATGGCCCGTCACCACGTCCGGCAAATCCTGACACACTTCCCGGAAACGCAAATCCCCGTCATCTGCGAACCCTCCGAGGCCGCGTATCACCGCATGGCGGCCATCTTCACCGAGTTCGGGCGAGACGTTCCGCACAACGAACCTGATCTCTATCAACTCCTGTCCCGATACGGCAACCAGATCGAGACCGCTTTTATCATCACCCCGCATGTCTGTCACCACGAGCAGGCTACAACCTGCCTGGAAGCGGGGCTGGATGTCCTGCTCGAAAAGCCGATGGTAATGACCGCCGAAGAAGCCCACAGCCTGATCCGTACCCGCGACCATACCGGGCGACATCTCGTCGTCGCCTTTCAAGGGAGTCTCTCCCCGAACGTCCGCACCGCCGCCCGAATGCTGGCCTCCGGCGAATTGGGGCCAATCCTCAACATCAACGCACAAGTCTGGCAGGGATGGCGCGCGGGCACCGTGGGAAGCTGGCGACAGCAACCGACGCTCTCGGGCGGGGGTTTCCTGTTTGATACGGGCGCGCATATGCTCAACACCGTCGCCGATCTCGCGGGGGAAGATTTCGCGGAGCTTTCCGCGTGGTTTGACTACCGCAACAGCCCCGTAGATATTCTCGCCGTCATCATGGCCCGGTTGAAATCCGGCACGTTGATCACCCTCAATGCCTGCGGTGATACCATCCCCTCGTGCAGTTCGGACATTCGCATCTACA
>JABWBV010000761.1 GCA_013359445.1 Anaerolineales bacterium
CGGTGAGTGAAGTTCCGGCGGATTTGCGGATTGTGGTGGAGGGATGGCTGGATGCGTTGCGGGCAGGTGATCCGGTGGCGTTTTTTAACGCGACCGTGCCGTGGAATTTTTCGCCGCCGTTCGTGCGGGAGCATCCGGCGTTGTTGGAAGATGCGAAAAAGCGGTATGCCTTGCTCGATTTTCCGGCGGTGATCCGGTTGTGTGAGTGTTTTTTGGAGGTGGATTTCACCGCGCGGCTGGGGGAGATTAAGGTGCCGACGTGTATTTTGGTGGGGGAGCGGGATTTGCTGAAAGGGGTGGGGTATGCTCGGATTTTGAAGGCGGGGATTCCGCACGCGGAGTTGCACATTTTGGAGGGGGCGGGGCACGCGTCGAGTTGGGAGAGGCCGGAGGCGTTTAATTCGGTGGTGTTGGGGTTTTTGGCGAAGCAGGGGTGAGGGGTCTCCGCGTGGGTACAATTGAGGTTATTCGCAGTTTGAGGTGAAGTATGGCCTGATGGATTTTCCGTAAATAGCCCAATTGCTGGCGAAATGTAAATACAGGTATAATGGGCGGGACATTATTCGTTTAAATATGAGGCAAACAATGACGAAAGAAGACGAATACCGCGACCGAATCCAGCAATTTTCCTGGAATGACCTGGCTGATCTTTGGGAGGCTATCAAAGTTGGGGAGACCCCTGGCTGGAGTAATGGTAAAGCATTTGAATATCTGATTTTGCGTGCTTTTCAACTCGAAGGTGCTTATGTGATTTGGCCTTACATGGTGACCATTGGTGAGTTAACGAAGACGGAAACGGAAGAAACTGCCGAGCAAATTGATGGGTTCGTTCATACGGTGGATGGGCTGGCATGCCTGGTTGAATGTAAGGATTATGGGGAGGATCGAGTAAATGTGGAACCTATTGCCAAACTCCGTAATCAACTTCTCCGTCGCCCCAGTGTTGTGATTGGGATGGCGTTCAGCCGTAGCGGATTTACTGACCCAGCCTCGCTCCTTGCCCGATTTACTGCTCCCCAAATTATCCTCTTGTGGGGCGGGGATGAAGTTGAAATTGCGCTTAAGAATCAATGGTTTTGTAAAGGGCTAATCGCAAAGTATCGGGTCTGTGTGGCAAAAGGTTTACCGGATTATCATATTTCACGTGGAGTGTAAGATGAAACAAGCATATTTGATTACAGAAGGTGTTTCAGATCAAGAGATATTGAAAACGGTTATCACCCCCCATCTTCTCAGCAGGGTGGATTTTGTTGCGGGGGCAGGACGTTATTCAGCACAATCTTTGGCGCGTTCCATCCTTGCCACAGAACAGGTTCCCGTTGCGCTTGTGTTGGACGCCGATACAGTTGTTGCAACAGCGGTTCGAGAACAATTTGATCTCCTAAAAACATCACTACATCAAGCCTCGCCGGGAGGTCAATTTGAGATTTTTCTGGCCGAACCAGAAATAGAAGTCTTGCTCATTCAGGATTGGGACTTTATCAAGCACTTAGCGGGCAGAGATGAATTTTCTCCACTTGAGGTTGAATTTGCCCAACTACACCCGAAGAAATTCCTTCTCAGCCTTTTAGAACATGAACCTTACCCTGTTGTTTTGCGGAATCTTCTCAAGCAAATATCCCCCAAAACGGTGGAGATTATCCAGAAACACCCGCTGGTTAATGGCCTCAACACGTTTTTACTTTCCACGATAACGCAATCGGCATATCGCCCAATAGGGCAAATGGCTGGCGTTCACTTACATACCATGTGATGGGGAATTTTCCATCTTTGTCTTTCCCATCTGAATTTTGGTGGCGTTCCTAATTTACCCCATGAAAATTGGTTCAATCGTTATCCGTTGTTTTGAATTCGAGAAAATGATGGCCTTTTGGCGGCGCTAGGGTATGTGCCCGTCCGGCCTCCGAGTGGGGGATTTGTGATTCTGAGAGACCCCGAAGGCGTTGGGGTCAATATTTCGCTCGATCAGTCGCCCGTCAAACGCACGGGGAAAAGAAGTTGGTTCCATTTTGACCTGTATGCGGAAAATCAGCAGGGCGAGGTTGAACGCTTGATCCAGTTGGGTGCAAAACCCTATCCCTGGCGATATGAACCGGAGGCCGATTACGTGGTGTTGGAAGACCCGGATGGGAATCTGTTTTGTGTGGTGCAAGTTTAATGAAGGGAAACCGCCCCATCCCCCCTGTAACCTCCACGTAACCCCCCTATACTATCCTGTGTGCATCTTGTTCAGGAGAGAAAGATGCACGCGGCCGATCTACTCAGCAAACGCGCCCAACTCACCCCCCACCGCGAGGCCCTACTCGAAATCGAAACAGGCCAGCGGTACACCTATGCCCAACTCAATACCCGCGCCAATCAGTTCGCCAACCTCATGTTGGAACTGGGGGTCTGCAAAGGCGACCGGGTTTCGATTCTCGCCCAAAACAGCCTCATCTACATGGACATGTTTTACGGCGTGGGAAAAATCGGCGCGATCTTCGCCCCGCTCAACT
>JABWBV010000134.1 GCA_013359445.1 Anaerolineales bacterium
AAAGAGGTAAAACTCGAAAAAAAAGGATGGAAGGGGGGATGTACATCCCCCCTTCCATCCTTTTTTTTCGGAATTTCCTACTCTTGGTGAGTAGTTACATACAACGTGTATGCCGCCCAAAATTCAGGAATGAGAAAAACGATCAACCAGGTCAGGATGGCGACATACGGATTAAACCCACCGATGCCAAATTTCACCGTGGCAATCAAATCGAGCAGTTCGACCACAAAACGCAGGACAAGCATGGAAAGCAGGACTTTTGAATCTCGGGTCAACAACCCAAACAGACACAGGGCCAGCACGCCCGCGTTGCGAGCGGCATAAAAAAACGTGACCGGTTGCGCCTGGGCAAAGTCTATTCCCAGATTGGCAAAGATAAATTGCGGAGCAAAATACCCCATGAGGGAGGTACTCAGGCTCAACAGCGTCAAGAAACCAACATAAACCAAAATCCAGCGAGGAACAGAGGGGGGTGTATTCGACATAGGAACTCCTTTTTTGCGATAATAACACGACACGTGTCTCTGGTCAAGACACGTGTCTCAGTGATATAATCATGCGTATGGAAAGCACCCAACTTCTACGCGCACAAGAGCAAACCGCCCTCAAAGACCAACATCGGCAGGAGATTTTAGACGCTGGAATGGCGTTATGCCTGGAAAAGGGCGTGGCAGAAGTGGAAATGAAAGATGTCGCCACCGCCGCGCGGGTCAGCCGGGCGACCCTGTACCGCTATTTCCCCTCCAAAAAAGCCCTGATCTACGAAATCTTGCGCCACCAGGCCGCCGAAAAAACCGCCGGATACCACACAGATCGACAGGCTTTTTCCGGCAATGGCCACGCAAAATTCAGCCAATTTGTCGCCCAATTGGTCGATGCCTATGTCCATTTCCCCGAACTGTACCGGTTTATGGGCATGGTGGATTTTTACTACGGCACACACGATGCCCCCGAAGAATTGATGCTTCTGTACCGCGAGGTCTTTGGCGGTCTGCTCGTGGAAGACACCCCACACCTCTACCTGGAAGAAGGTCAGCAGGATGGCAGTGTCCGGGCGGACCTCGACCCGCGCATCTATACCGCCACCGTCATCGCCACCCTGGTCAGCCTGTCCGAACAAGTGGCCGCCAACCGCGAAGCCACCCAACTGCTCTATGGACTGGCTCGTGCCGAAGTGCTGATCGAAACCGCGGCCCAGGCGCTCTTGCACGCCGCCCAAGCCTAGCCCACAAACCATGCCCCGTCAAAACCGCGTCACCCCCTTCGGACAACTGATCGCTACGCCTGAGCGGGGGACCCTCATGGGCAACCGAGGCAGTCTGCACAACGCCCACGGGCAGATTCGACGCCCCTTTGTCGGGCAACGGTGGATCATCTGCCTGCTGGCCTTCAAAGGATGGCACCGCACGGTGATGACCCCCGGCCAATACACCGAACTCTTTTTTCTCGATGAAGCCACCGCCCTCGCCGCGGGGCACCGCCCCTGTGCCGAATGCCAACGCCCGCGCTTCAACCTCTTCCGCGAAACCTGGGCACGCGCCAACCCCCAACACACCTCCCTCCTACGTCCGCCCGCCACGCTGATTGACGCCGTTCTGCACGGGGAACGCGCCCTCTCCACCCCCGGAATTCACCTCTGCCCCACCCTCGATGATCTGCCCAACGGGACCTATCTCGCAGAGGGAGAAAACGCCTTCCTCGTGTTGAACCGCACGCTCCTGCGCTGGACCCCCGCGGGGTACACGCCCCACGCAGAAATCCCGTTCCCCGCGCGGGTGCTGACTCCCGCGTCGGTCGTGCGGACGCTCGCGGCGGGGTATCCGGTCGAGATTCATCCGTCCGCGTCCGCATTGCAGAGATGATGGCCTTACTCAAAGCAGGAAAAAACAGAAATAGTTTCCGGGATAGGTTACAATTTCACCCCATGAACCCCTCCATTCGCCCCGTCCCCCGCACCAAAACCCAGGCTCGTGAGAGCTACAACAAAATGAGTCGCTGGTACGATGCCATCTCCGGCAATACCGAAAAAAAGTACCGCGACCTCGGCCTGAACCTGCTCGCCGCCCAACCGGGGGAGCGGATTCTCGAAATCGGTTTCGGCACCGGGCACGCGTTGGTCACGCTCGCACAGGCGGTCGGCCCACAGGGGCACGTCACAGGCATTGACCTGTCCGACGGCATGGCGGACATCACCCGTCAACGTCTGGCGCAGGCGAACCTGTCCGAGCGCGTGACCCTGCTCCGGGGCGACGCCGCCACCCACCCGTTTGAGCCAGACACGTTCGACGCGGCGTTTATGAGTTTCACGCTCGAACTGTTCGACACGCCCGAAATACCGCACGTGCTCGGCGCGTGTTTGCGGCTCCTGCGCCCCGGCGGACGATTGGGCGTGGTCACGCTCGTCAAAGGGACCCCGCCTGGCTGGCCTGTGCGGCTGTACGAGTGGTTCCACGACCGGCTTCCGACGATGGTGGACTGCCGCCCCATTTTTGGGCGCGCCGCCCTGCAAGAGGCCGGATTCAAGCTCGAAAAGGTGGATACGGAAATGATGTGGGGTCTGCCGGTCGAGATTTTATTGGGACGAAAATGAAAATCGTTTACATCGCCACCGGCGCGGCGAACATGTACTGCGGCAGTTGTATGCGGGACAACACCCTCGCCGCCGCCCTGCAAACCGCCGGACATGAGGTCACCCTCCTACCCCTCTACACCCCCATGCGCCTGGACGAAGAAAATGTGGGCGAACAACGCATTTTTATGGGCGGGATTGCCGCTTACCTGTTACAAAAATACCCGAACCGTTCCCCGTGGCGGGACTGGCTCCTAAAAATTGCCGGATCGCAAGCCCTTGTGCGCCTGCTCCCGCGGTTTGACATGGGCTCAAACGTGGACCCCGCCCAAAACGGCGACCTCACCCTTTCGATGCTCCGCGGGGAAACGGGCAATCAGCGCGACTTGCTCGAAGAAATGCTCACCTGGCTCGCCGCCGAACACCGCCCGGACGTGGTGTACATCACCAACACCTTACTTTCCGGTCTCGCCCCGGCGATCAAACGCCGCCTCCACCTTCCCGTGTTTTGCGGCCTGCACGGGGAAGATATTTTCCTCGACGGTTTGCCGCCCGCACACCGCACACAAGCCCTCGCTCTGATTCGGGAAAACTGCGCTTCGATTGACCATTTTCTGGCGATCAGCCAATACTACCTCGACACGTTTCTCCCTTTGCTGAACGTTTCCCCGGCCCGCGCGACGGTCGTGGCCCCCGGCATCCACCTGCATGACTACCCGCTAACGCCCCCTCGCGCGGGGCAGGCTCCGTTCACCATCGGGTACCTCGCGCGGCTCGCCCCGGAAAAGGGGTTGCACATCCTCGCCGACGCGTTTATCCGTCTCGTGCGAGGGGGGGAATTTCCGGGCCTCAGACTGCGCGTGGCGGGGTATTACAGTCGGGCGTACCGCCCCTACGTCGAGGGCGTGCAAACGCGTCTGCGACAGGCGGGCGTCCGCGAACAGGTGGAATTGGTGGGGACGGTGGATCGCGCCCAAAAGTTGGATTTTCTCCGCTCCCTGGACGTGTTCGCCCTTCCGACTGTGTACCGCGACCCGAAAGGTTTGCCCACTTTCGAGGCGTGGGCGAGCGGCGTGCCGGTGGTCCTGCCCGATCATGGGGCGTTCCCCGAATGGATCGCCGCCAGCGAACGGGATACGATCCGCGGGGGGCTTTTGCACACGCCCGAAGACCCGGCGGACCTCGCTGAAAAAATCGCCCACCTGCTTCGCCATCCCGATCAACGCCGCGTCATGGCCGAGGCCGGGCACCGCGCGGTGCGGGAGTATTTTTCGTCCGAGCAAATGGCAAAGCGGACGGTGCTGGTGTACGGAAGGTGATCGTCTTGTAAAAGCAGAGGATGACTATGAAAAACACATCGGCGTGGTTTATTCTTTTGGGAGGCATTAGCCTGGTAGTCGTTTTTATCCCCGGCGGGGCAGACCCGTATCGAAAATTGATCATGAATATGTTTCTGATTCCCGGAGGGTTGGTGTTTATCGGACACGGAATTTGGCCGAAAACTGCCCTCACTTTGCGTGAACATCTTGGCATTTTTGGGTTTGCCGCGCTGGGGTTTTTGTTGAGTTTATTTGTGAATTTTCAGTTTCCCGGCGGTGATTTTCTTCATTCGTATCGGGGGTTTCCGTATCGGTGGCTTGTGGGGACGGTCGAATTCGGGAGTCGCGAGGGGATGCGTTGGTACTTGTTCACGCCTGGCCTGCTGGCCGATGGCCTTTTTTGGCTGAATGTGGGGATATTGCTAGTGATGGCCCTTCACTTTTTGATGCCCAAAATCCAAACGCCCCACGAAGAATAAAAACAAGAGGGGCAACTGTTCAGGTTTTTGGGTTTTTCTCCTGAATTCACGCGCCGCGGATCGATGAAACATGAAGGAACGCCCATCATTTCTCATTTAATCCTCCAAGCCTTGACAAATAAACACATTTAAAATATTATTTTAGGCAAGCCTAAATTTATTTGTCGCAAACCTAGAAAATCTGATGTCAACTCCCCTCTTTTCGCTCCTGATCACCCTCACCAGTCTTGTTGCGTTGGCCGCCTTGTTTTGGCCCGACACAGGCCTCTACGCCCGGTGGCAACGTGCCCGCCAACTCAGCACCCGCGTCCTCATCGAAGACGCCCTCAAACACCTCTTCTCCTGCGAGTTGGATAACCGCCGCCCCACCTTGCAATCCCTCGCGGGGGCGCTTTCCGTCAATACCAACCACGCCGCCGAAATCACCGGACAATTGCAAAATCGCGAACTCATCACGCTCACCAACGGCGAATTCCACCTCACCCCCACCGGGCGAGAATACGCCCTCCGCATCGTCCGCGCCCACCGCCTTTGGGAACGGTATCTGTCCGAACGCACTGGCTATGCGGAAGTGGATTGGCACACCCTGGCCGAACAACGCGAACACCAACTCTCCCCAGCCCAACTGGATGCCCTCGCCGCCAGCCTGGGCAACCCCACCTACGACCCCCACGGCGACCCGATCCCGACCGCGCGGGGCGAATTTACCCCACCTGCCGGGCAACCGCTCTCCTCCCTTGACCCCCATCAGACCGCCCGCATCGTCCACCTCGAAGACGAACCGGCCACCATTTACAGCCAACTCGTCGCCGAAGGACTGCACACCGGCATGACCATCCGCATCCTCGACCGCACCGCCGAGCGCATCCGCTTTTGGGCCAACGGCGATGAACACGTCCTCGCTCCCCTGCTGGCGAACAACATTTCCGTGCTTCCGATTCAACAGGAAACGCTCGTCGCCGCCCCCGGCGTCCCGCTCACCCACCTCAAACTGGGTGAAACCGCCCGCGTCCTTGCCCTCACCCCCACCATTCGCGGCTCCGAACGCCGTCGTTTAATGGACCTCGGCCTGCTCCCCGGCACCGAAATCACCGCCGAACTGCAAAGTCCCTCCGGGGACCCCACCGCTTACATCGTCCGCGGGGCGCTCATCGCCCTGCGTGAAGAACAAGCGCAAAATATCAAAATCGCTCGACAGACAAACTGAACCACTTTTGGCGCAAAGGCTTAAAAAAACTCTGTGACTCTCCGTAGCTTCTCTGTGATCTCTGTGTACCTTCTTTCTTATGACCACCACAACTCCCCCCCTCTCCCCCACTTCCACCTGTGAAACCTGCCCCGCGCACAACGCCGCGAACCTGAAAATGCTCGGCGTCGATATGACCGACTGGGACTACGTCGTCGCCCTCGCTGGCAACCCCAACACCGGCAAAAGCACCGTCTTCAACGCCCTGACCGGCCTCCGCCAACACACGGGCAACTGGCCCGGCAAAACCGTCGCCCGCGCGGAAGGCGGCTTTGAATACGCAGAAAAACGCTACAAACTCGTGGACCTGCCCGGCACGTACTCCCTCCTCTCTACCAGCCTCGACGAGGAAGTGGCCCGCAATTTCATCCTCTTCGGCCAACCCGATGTGAGCATCGTCGTCGTGGATGCCACCCAACTCGAACGCAATCTCAACCTCGCCCTGCAAGTGATGGAAATCACCGACCGCGTGGTCGTCTGTCTCAACCTGATGGATCAGGCCAAACGGAACGGGTTAGTAATCGATGATCGCCGCCTCGCTCGCGATTTGGGCGTGCCCGTTGTCCCCACCGCCGCCCGCTACCGGCAGGGTCTCCCCGAACTGCTTCAGGCCGTCCACGAGGTCGCCACCGGTGCGGTCGTCGGCAAACCCCACCGGATTCAAAGCGAACCGCCCGCCCTCAAACAAGCGGTCAACAAACTCGTTAACCAACTGACTTCCGTTTTCCCGAACTTGCCCAACGCCCGCTGGGTCGCCCTCCGTCTGCTCGATGGCGACGAACGCATCATGCAAGCCATTCAAAGCGGCGAACTCCAAACGCTGAATTTTGCTGAGACGGTGACTGTAAACTAACCCGTTCGTAGTGAGGCACGCCAGTGCCGCTTCACAGCCGTTTGTAGTGAGACACGCCAGTGCCGCTTCACAGCACGAAGAACGGCACTCCGAAGACTACGTGCCTTACTACAAACTACTACAAACAGATTGACTAAAACCTGAAATTATGACCACTGCCACTCTCCCCTCTAACACTAACTCCCAAGCCTCACTCTCCCCCGACGACATCCTGACCACGGCGCAAACCCTGCGCTGGGAAATCGGCCAGGATTACCACGAACGGTTGATGGAAGCGATCTACACCGACGCCTCCAACATCGCCGACCGCGCCGTCACCCGCCCCGGCGAAAAACCCCGCTTCGACCTGGATCGCACCATTGACCGGATCGTGACCAGCCGCCGATGGGGTTTCCCCCTCATGATTCTGCTGTTGGCGATTGTCTTTTGGCTCACCATTTCCGGGGCAAACGTCCCGTCCCAAATGCTCGCCTCTCTCCTGCTAGATACCGTTCACCCTTTCCTGAAAGGGTTGGCGAACACGATTGGGATGCCGTGGTGGTTGAGCGGATTCCTGCTCGACGGCGTGTACCTGGCCACCGCGTGGGTCATCAGCGTGATGCTCCCTCCGATGGCGATCTTTTTCCCGATGTTCACCCTGCTGGAAGATTTTGGCTACCTGCCCCGCGTCGCCTTCAACATGGACAAACTCTTCCGCCGCGCAGGGGCACACGGCAAACAGGCGCTTACGATGACGATGGGCTGGGGGTGCAACGCCGCCGGGGTCGTCGCCACCCGGATCATTGACAGCCCGCGCGAACGGCTGATCGCCATCATTACCAACAACTTCTCCCTGTGCAATGGTCGCTGGCCGACGCAGATTTTGATCGCCTCATTGTTTATTGGCGCGCTGGCCCCGTCGTTTTTGGGCGGCCTGATTTCATCCTTGAGTGTGGTGATTGTGGCCCTGCTGGGTGTCTCATTGATGTTCGCCGTGTCGTTCCTACTCTCGCGCACGGTGCTACGCGGCGAAGTTAGCACGTTCAGCCTGGAACTCCCCCCCTACCGCCCGCCGCGCATCTGGCAGACACTGTACACCTCGCTGATTGACCGTACGATGATCGTGTTGTGGCGCGCCATCGTGTTCGCCGCCCCCGCCGGAGCGTTGATCTGGCTGACGGCGAATATCCATCTCGGAAACGCCAGCATCGCCGAACACCTGATCAATCTGCTCAATCCGTTCGGGCTGATCCTGGGCCTGAATGGGGTAATCTTGGCCGCGTACGTCTTCGCTATTCCGGCGAACGAGATCGTGATCCCAACCATTTTGATGCTCACCACCCTGGTAACGGGTGCAAGCGGGGCGGGCGCGGGCGTTATGTTCGAGACAGGGGATGCCGGGGTTCTGCACATCCTGACCGGGGGCGGTTGGACGCTGTTGACAGCGATCAACCTGATGCTGTTTAGCCTGATGCACAACCCGTGCAGTACGACGATTTATACGATTTATGCGGAGACGAAAAGTGTGAAGTGGACGGCGGTGGCGACATTGTTACCCGTCGCGATGGGGTTCCTGGTCACGTTTTTGGTGACGCAGGTGTGGCATTTGTTTGGGGGATGATGAGGAGAAAGGGAGAAAAGGGGATAAGGTGAAATGGAAATAGCAAAAGCCCTGGAAGATTGAACCTTCCAGGGCTTTTTAGTAAACTCAACCAGGCAATTGATATACCCGCTTCCCAAACTGCGACAACACCACCGCCCCCAACCCCACTAGCCCAACCACCGTCGGAAAAATCCAGCCGATACACAGCCAACTGAAGATAAACTTCAAACTAAACGCCACAAACGTCAGCAAAAACGTCCCCAGCCCGGCGGCGACGGCGGGTGCCCAATCTTGATGGAGGGCGCGGGCGAGGCGGTTGCCCGTCTCCAGGCCGAGGGAGATCCACCCGTAAATGCCTGCAAAAAACAAGGCTAGCGCGCCCAAAAAGCTGAGGGGACTGAGAAGGATTGTGATGGCGAGGATGAGCAAAACCGGAATTGCCACGATCAGCGTCAGCAAACCGACGAGGGCAGACTGACCGGGTTGGGCGACCAACGTTTGGGCCACGCGCCCGGTGGGGTTGGGGAAAAAGATGACGATCAACACGGCGAGGGCGGAAAACGCGAAAAAGAGGAAAAATGACCAGAGGGTATCCAGAATCCGACGGGTCAACCGCCCAGCCAGGGAAGTTTCAAAGTTCGGGGGGATGATCCCGGCAGGTTGGGAAATGATTTCTCCGTCTATCTCTGCATTTTCGTCTTGCTCTAAGGTTCCCCCGTTCCAATACACATCGCCTCCGACTTGTGCGTGTTCGTGAATGAGAAGCGTGCCGCCAGAAAGCACAATGTCTTCGTCTACGGTCCCATCCAGGGTGGTTGTCCCGCCGTACATCACCACTTCGCCTGTGATGTGGGAGCCATTTTCCAAGACCACCGTTCCCCCAAAGATGATCAGGTTTCCGTTCAGGGTTTGCCCGGCAGACAGGGTGAAGATTCCCCCAAAAATAACTTCGTCATCCGCCGACGCGGCGGCACGCACGCCGGTTGGAATTCCGAACAAAAATCCCACCAGGAGTGCAAAGACCACCCATTTTTGGATTATGCCCAACGGGCAAGCCCTTGAAATTGAGCGAGTTTGCGAAAAGATTTGAGCCACAGAACACCCCCCGCGCCAGTGAGCGCGAAGAAGCCCATCCAGAGGGGGAAGGGAATTGCCGCCGGTAGGGTGCGTGCCAGACCGATGAAGATTTCTCCGGCTACATCCAGGAACAAGGCCCACTCGGTAATCTGGGCAATGGTTTCGAGAAAGTTTTGAGGGAAAAGTTGAAAGTGCAAGAGTAAGGCCAATGAAAACAACGCGAGCGCGACTCCCGCGCCACCACTGCTAATGGCAAGGAGGGTGAGCGTTTGACGGCGTTCGCGTTGTTTGCGCTGGTTTTCGAGACGCGCCTGCCACCGGTTCACAAAACCCACAGCGGGCATGACGGGAGGAGCGGTGAGCAGGAGCGTCTCAACTTTCGGCCAGGTCTTTTTTAGGGCGTAGCACTGATCACATTCTTGAAGGTGCTGGCGCAGGGTCTTTGCGTCCTGCTCGTCCAGTTCATCTTCTTCAAAAATCCAGGCTTCAAAGGTTTTGTGTTGCATAAGGCATTCCATGGGCCGGGAGCGTTTGCCGTTGGCCGCCATTTTGATCGGTCCAGGCATCAGCCAGGGCAAGGCGAGCACGATGGAGGCGACTTTTTACGGCGCTGTTCGTCAAGTGGAGGACTTCGGCGATTTCTTCGTAGGAGTAGTCATACCAATAACGAAGGGTGACCGCGGCCCGATCCGTCTCGCTTAATGAACAGAGCAGTTGGCGCACCTGGCGTTGGCGTTCATCCATCAAGATGGTGCCTTCTGGCCCCGGCCCGTTATCGGACAGGTCAAAGAAAGGCATTTCATCAAAGGAAAGGGTGAACAAGCGACGTTTCCGAAGTTGATCAATGCAATAGTTGGTTGCAATGGAGAGAAGC
Organism: Anaerolineales bacterium; assembly: GCA_013359445.1. Taxonomy (GTDB): domain Bacteria; phylum Chloroflexota; class Anaerolineae; order Anaerolineales; family JABWBV01; genus JABWBV01. The sequence goes on from JABWBV010000134.1 coordinate 10,000, forward strand.
CAGGTCGAAAACTTGCGTTCCGTGTCGTAGCGGTCAATGGCGTTATAAGCACGGATAAAAGTTTCCTGCGCGGCATCTTCGGCCTCGGTGGAGGTGCCCAGCATCCGGTAGCACAGGTGATAAACGGCGTTTTGGTAACGGTCAACCAACAGGGTGAAGGCATTGTCATCACCCTGCCGGATTTGTCGTATCCAGTCAAGCTCTTCCGGGTTGATTTCAGTTTGGGTTTGTGTCGTTAACACGTTCATTCTCCTTTACGAATAAGTCCTTTTGAGGTTGCAACTTGGGTTGAAACCGGGAGGTTGCTCGTCAAGTTGCTTTTGCCTAAAGGCAAAGATATAATCGGCAACCTGTTTCATTTTCAAACGATATGAACGTATTCTACAAATTATCTTACTCCATTTCCCCCAAATAAAAAGGGGATACACCCCACTTACACCCCTCTTCTCAAAGAGGGGAGGAGACCTGACGAATGCCCAGACTAACAAAAATTTATACCAAAACCGGAGATGATGGAACCACTGCCCTGGGGGGAGGCCAACGCGTATCGAAAGATGATTTACGCGTGCAAGCATATGGCACCGTAGACGAGTTGAATGCTCAAATTGGCGTTGTCCTGGCACATGGGGTAAGCCCGCGTCTGGCAGAAGCCCTCCCTGCGATTCAAAATGAGTTGTTCCATTTAGGCTCCGATTTGTGTTTTTTGGAAGAGGACAAACAGAAATATGCCATTCCGCAAATTGAAGCGCGGCATATTGAAAAACTTCAGGATTTAATTGATGAATTGAATGAGATTGTTGGCCCGTTGAAAAATTTTATCCTGCCCGGAGGGGCACCCGGCGCGGCCAGCTTACATATCGCCCGCACGGTGTGCCGCCGCGCGGAACGAGAAGTGGTGACCCTTTCCCGTACAGAATCCGTGGGAGCTTATGTGATGCCCTACCTCAACCGGCTTTCGGACGCCCTTTTTGTGATGGCCCGATACGAAAACCACCAACGCGATGTGCCCGAACCAACATGGGACTCACACGCGTAGGGCTTTTTTTAGGAATTTTTATACGGTCTAATTTTGGAATAGGCGTCGCTAGGTGAGTGGTTATGCCCCCGTGTACTCAACACGCGTTCAATGCGTCCAAAAGGCGAAGGTCATCAGATAACTTGTGAAACCCACCAATATCACCGCTGAAAGGGAAAGGGCATTCCAATTTGGCTTGTCCCCACCTGCGATGCGCGTGACATACCACACTTGCAACAGAGCAAGGGGCAGGGCAAGTAAGAGGGGGGTGGCGGCGAAAGACGGGAACCCAAACACCGCGGCTAACCCCACCAACAGAAAAGCCCCAAGCAAAAAGATGTTATGGGCGGTCATGGCGGTATCCCATCCCATGCGCACGATCAAGGAATTTTTGCGATATTTTAAATGGTCTGTGTAATGCGGAAAGCGTAAGATCAAAAAGGACGCCAAAAGTAGAAACGTGAGGGGAAACGTTGCCATTGCAATTAATCGGTGAAATTCGCCCAGTTGCAAGAGAAACGCCAAAGCCGGAACCAGATTCGCGATCAAGATCGAGAGCGTCAACTCGCCAAACCCCGCGTTAGCCAGACGAATGGGGGGAATGGCATATAAAAACGCCCCCACCACACCCGCGACCAGAATCGTGATCGTGGGAGGATTCAGGCCACTTCGAATGAGCAACACGGTCAACGACGCGGTGAGGGTCAGCGAGATCGCCGCCCCCAAGACCAAGGCCGAACCATAGGGCAAAAGCCCAAACAACTGACGTCCCAGATTTTCCACATTGGATTGGGGATCGTAATAACGATCCAGCAGAAAGGTTGCAAGGAACAGGGACAAAACCCACCCCTGCCCAAGCCAATACATCCCAACATCTACGGTGGCCCCCAAATAGTCGGCAATACTCACCCCAAGCGCATACAAGAGCGCGAGGATAAACAAAAACAGAACCCAACTGGCGCGGGAAAAGAAACGATGCAAGTCAGACATGAGAACAGGAATACAAATGGAGGTTATTTATTCAGCAATTTACGAATATCGCGTCGGTGAAGTTGTGTGTGCAAGTGCATGGTTTTAAGCATCTCTTCCACCGTTGTCACCCCCAAAAAGGCGTGGCGTCCCACTTTTTGCAGGTCTTCTTCTTTTAATTTGCCAACAAAGGAAACGGTTCGGGTCCGGCGACTCTCAAATTCTGCGATCAACGCGTCCGGGGATTGGGCTTCCAACTCTTTTACTTTCTTATGGTTATACGCATCGAGATCGAACCCTTCCGGGGAACCCCCGCCCCCGCCCACCACATTGGCAACCAAACGGCTCACCGAGTCTTCGGCCTGGGTCAAGTGCGTGAGAATCTGGTGGATGGTCCAGTGTTCGCCGTCGGTATAAATTTGGGCGTGCCACTGATCGGGGGAGAGCGTCTGAAAAAATTCCACGGTTTTTACACCTTCGGACTGGAGGCGTTCGGCCAATTGAGCAGAGGTTAGAGCGGGCATGGGGGTTCCTTTTAGGGGGAGTTGAAGTTTACTTGCGGAGCAAATTAGAAACAAAAAACCAAATATTGGCAGGGCGTTCGGCCAGGCGGCGCATAAAGTAGGGATACCACTCACTCCCGTAGGGGACATAAACCCGCACAGGATACCCTTCGGCGCGCAGATCCTCTTGTAAATCACGACGAATGCCGTGGAGCATTTGAAACTCGATGGCGGATTTGGGCAACCCGGCCCGCGCGGCCGCGGCCTTCGCGTAATTGATCCGCGCCTCATCGTGGGTGGCAATCGCCGGGATCGGGGGGGTCCGGCCATCCTCGCTGAGGGAGGGGCATCCGTGGGCGAGCGACCCCGCGATCAGGACCTCGGTCAACCGGTCAAAATTGGCGTCCGCGTCTTTCTTTTTCGGAAACGCTAAGATGGGCGGTTCGCGATAGGCCCCTTTTACAAGGCGAATCCGCGTGCCATCCTCCATCAATTTTTGGGTATCGTCCAGACTGCGGTACAGGTAAGCCTGAATGACCGTACCAACATTTGAAAAGCCCTGCTCCCGAAACCAATGAAGGAGGTGTAAAGTTTCTTCCACATAGGGCGAATCTTCCATATCGATGCGGATAAAAACCCCCAACGCCTGAGCATAGCCCAAAATATACGCCAAATTTTCCGCACACAAGAGATCATCCAACCCCAACCCAATTTGCGTAAGTTTGATCGAAACCCCAGAACGCAACCCTTCCCGCGCAATTGCATCCATCGAGTGAAGGATATGGTCCACCGCGTTTCGGGCTTCCTGTTCGGTGTGGGTATGTTCGCCCAGGTGATCCAGCGTGGCAACCAAGCCCTTTTGATTTAGCGTTTTGATCAACCGCACGGCATCTTCCAATCTTTCTCCAGCGACAAAACGCGAAGAGACGCGCCAGGCCAACGGCCATTTTGTCACCACACGACGTGCCCATCCCGCTTTGGACAGGCGAATCAATAGACCACGAAGCATAGTCAGTTCCTCCTGAAAAGGATGATAAAGTCTCCTGAAACGAGACAGATGTAGTTACTCAAACTTGGCAGAGGGAGTCTCAAAAAAAGGTAGGATGGGGGGATGTACATCCCCCCATCC
>JABWBV010000135.1 GCA_013359445.1 Anaerolineales bacterium
AAAATGTCTCGAAAAACTTTGGTGGTTTACAGGCCCTCAACAAAGTAACCTTTGACCTCCCCGAAGGCCAGATTCTGGGGTTGATTGGCCCGAACGGGGCAGGCAAAACCACGCTGTTCAACGCCATCAACGGAGTCTTCCCCCCGTCGTCAGGCAGTGTCATTTTCCGTGACAAGGACGTGACTGCCGCCAAAACATATGATATGGCCCACATGGGGCTGGCCCGGACACACCAGATCGTACGCCCACTCAATGAACTGAGTGTGCGTGAAAATGTGATGGTCGGAGCCTGCTTCGGGCGGCATGGGCACGGCCTGGGCGAGGCGAGCAAGATCGCAGGCGAGGTATTGGAGTTTGTCAAACTTGATTCTCGTATGGATCAACTGGCGGGCAGTCTCAACGTCGGGCAAAAGAAACGTCTGGAAATGGCACGGGCACTTGCCGCCCAGCCGTATCTCCTGCTCCTGGATGAAGTTCTCGCGGGGTTGAACCCCTCAGAAATCGCCGGGATGGTGGACATTGTCAAACAAATCCGGGCACGCGGGATTACCATCATCATGATCGAGCACGTTATGCACGCGGTGATGAATGTTTCGGACCGGATCATTGTGCTGGATTACGGGCAACTGATCGCCGAAGGCACCCCGGACGAGGTTGCCAACAATCCGAAGGTGATCGAAGCCTATTTAGGCGATCCGAAGTTGGCGCAGAGCCTGATGGTCGACGAGACTATTACGGAGGAAGAATAACCATGGCTATTTTAGAAGTTCGCGAAGTCTCCTCTGGTTATGGAGAAGTACAAATTCTGTGGGGGGCTAGTTTTACGCTGGAGAAGGGCAAGTTGACCACGCTTGTGGGGGCGAACGGGGCGGGGAAAACGACGACGTTGCGCACAGTGATGGGGTTGATCAAACCCTGGCAGGGGTCGGTGTGGTTCAACGGGCAGGATGTCAGCACTTTGTCCGCCCACGAGAAGGCGGAAATGGGGCTGATTCTGGTTCCTGAAGGGCGCCAACTGTTCACCGATATGAGTGTGGAGGAAAACCTGGTGATGGGGGCCTCACCGAAACGTGCCCAGCCGAAATTCGCGCAGAATCTTGAACGGGTCTATGGTTTTTTTCCCCGTTTGAAGGAGCGGCGCGATCAGAAATCTGGCACCCTGTCGGGAGGGGAACAGCAGATGTTGGCGGTGGCACGCGGCATTATGGCTGACCCTGTCGTGCTGATGATTGATGAGTTATCGTTGGGGCTTGCACCTGTGCTGGTGTTGGGCTTGTTCCAGACGCTCAAACAGTTGAAGGCGGAAGGGATTACGATGCTCCTGGTCGAGCAGAATGTCCAGATGGCATTAGCCGTGAGTGATTATGGGTATGTGTATTCGCATGGCAAGGTCGAGCTGAATGGCCCCAGCCGCCAGTTGATGAATGACGCGCATGTGCGGGAGGCGTATCTCGGATTGTGAGGTTAGAATCAAGACTACCCAACAAGAGTGAGATTCTGGATAGTTTGTCTAATGGAGAATTGAATCTTTCCTCGTGAGAATTACAACGAGTCTTCAGAGGTGTGTGTCTCAGCAACTTACGGTTTCAAAAATTTTTCAGATATTCACCCATTCGGCGACCAGCCAATATCGAAATTCCTGGCCCTGGTAGGTTTGGATCGCGCCGATGACGCCGTAGATTAGCGCGCCGAGGGGGAGGAAGCTAAAGAGGATGGCGAAAGGAATGCAGATGAGGCCCACCAAAAAGGCGGATAGCACACCTACAATCGCCCACATGATCCCCACAAAGACGCCTGCCCCACCCCAAAAGACCAGTTGAAAGATAAAGGATTGCATGGCTTGAAAGGCCACAAAACGGGAGCGGTCTTTGAAGATGAAGTAGATTATCAGAGGAGTAAAGACTCCCAGGAACCCAGTGACCAGATTCAACAAAACGCTCAAATGAGCCAACATCGCCCACAGACGCTCGTCGGATTGGGAAAGCGGTTGGGATGGAGAGGGGGTATATTCACTCATTTTTAAACTCCAGAAAAAAAAGGCTCTCCCGTTTCTTCAAAAATTCGGATGTCTGTCCCGCTATATCTCGGTTGAGCCAAAAAAAATAAGCCAGTGATGAAAAACTGGCTTATTTATTCTCATATATTCAGTTGCAGGGGTTATGCCCAGCCCTGACCTTTGACGAAATTCGAAATGACCGGAACTTCTACGGTTTTGCCCTGGTAGGCTTGGTAAGCCCAGTAAAGCATCACGAACCAAAGAATGCCCAAACAGCCTACGGTTACAGAAGTCAGAATAATATAAACAATTCCCAGAACCAAAGCTTGTGCATTATGTGCGCGGATAAATGGGCGGTTTTTCTTGTCTTCCATCAAGAAGATAATAACGGGCACCAGTGGAGAAAACACATAGGCCAATGCGGCCCACAATTTATCGTCACTAGTCACGTCTTGCATATCAGTCATGTTCAGCCTCCATTAATAAGGTTGGAATAGAATAGTTTTCATTCTACATTTAAATGATGCAGAACGCAATCAACTATATAAACCCAATTTTTCAGGGATGGTTGCGCGTTTTTTCGGCAGGTCATCCATTCAAGCAGGAGGAAAATCCTTCAAAATACTCCCGCTTGACATCCCCCACCTTTCCTATATAATCCTCGCAATCCCCCCAAAACTTTCCAGGCTTATTTTAAGATTATGCACCGCGACTACCGAAAATGGCACAGCCCCGCTCTCCACCGGGAGATGGAGTTGTTGATCTTCGGTCATGCGGGCGCGCGGGTGTTGGTGTTCCCCACGTCCAAAGGAAAGTATTACGAATGGGAAGATCGGAAGATGATGGACGCGTTGTGGGAACCGTTGGAACGAGGTTTTATCCAACTCTATTGTGTGGATAGCGTGGATGCCGAAAGTTGGTACAACTGGGGCGCACACCCCGGCTACCGGGGCTGGCGACAGACCGAGTACGAAAACTATCTTCTCCACGAAGTCCTGCCCCTCAGCTGGCATCTAAATCCCAATCCCTTTCTCATCACCACCGGCGCAAGTTTTGGCGCGTACCATGCCGTCGATTTCGCCTTGCGTCACCCGGAACTCGTCGGGCGGGTGTTGGGGATGAGCGGGTTTTATAACGTTGAAAACTGGACGGACGGGTATCGCGAAGGGGAGGTGTATTATCATAGCCCCTGCCTATATTTGAAAAACGAGTGGGATTCCCAGCGCATTGAACAACTCAGAAAAATTGACCTTATCCTCACCACGGCCTGGGATGACCCCATCCGTTATAGCACCGACGCCCTGTCCCAAGCCCTTTGGGATAAAAACATCTGGCACGCCAAACGCGTGTGGGACGGCTGGGCACATGACTGGCCCTGGTGGCAAAAACAAATCAAACTCTACCTCGGAGGACACGATTAATGCACCGACATTTAGACGGCTGGCATAGCCCCAACCTGAACATGCACATGGATATCGTCACGTATGGACACTATGGTTTTCCTATTCTCATGTTCCCCACTGCGGCGGCTGATTATCTCGAATACGAACGTTTTTTAGTGATGGACGCCATTGCCCACCACGTTGACGCCGGAAAAGTCAAACTGTTCTCCATCAACAGCATCAACAAACAAGGCTGGTTAAACCCGCACGAACACCCCAAATACAAAGCCCTCTGGCAAGTGGCCTACAACAAATACATTGCCGAAGAAGTCGTCCCCTACATCTGGAACAATTGCCAGGGACAGGTTGGCATCATTACCTGCGGGGCCAGTTTGGGTGCGTTCCACGCGGCCAACCAACTCTTCCGCCGCCCGGACCTGTTCGACGGGATGATCGCTATGAGCGGGGGCTACGACATCCGCAGTTACTACCACAGCGATTATTACGACGAAAACGTCTACTTCAATAACCCAGTCGATTACCTCCCCAACCTCAACGATGACAAATACCTGCCCATGCTCCGCCAAAAAAAGCAGATCTATATCCTGACCGGGCAGGGTTCGTACGAAAACCCCGAATCGTCTCGCCGCCTCGCGGGGATTCTCGCCTCCAAAGGCATCCCCTTCCACCTCGACCTCTGGGGCTACGACATGCCCCACGACTGGCCCACCTGGCGGGCGATGATGCGGTATTATTTGGCCGAAAAATTTTAAGTAAACAGGTTCACAGGTAAACAAAGTACACAGGTAAAAATTCGTCCCTACCTGGATACGTGTGTACCTGTCTACCTCCCACAAGGAGTTTCCCCATGCTCAAAATCGGATTGATCGTTGGCCGCGAATGGTCGTGGCCGCCCGCATTTATCGAAGAAGTCAACAAACGCAACGAAGGTGTCATCGCGGAATACGTAAAACTCGGCGGCACGCGCATGAACGAACTCAACGAATACGCCGTCATCATTGACCGCATTTCCCACGAAGTCCCCTACTATCGCTCCTACCTCAAAAACGCCATGCTCCAGGGCACTCACGTCGTCAACAACCCCTTCATGTGGACAGCAGACGACAAATTTTTCGGCGCGTCCCTGATCACCAAACTTGGCCTCGCCAGTCCCAAAACGGTAGTCCTCCCCAACAAAGATTACGTCCCCGGCATCAAACACGACGAAAGCCTGCGGAACCTCGTTTACCCGATGGATTGGACCACCCTGGTAGACTACGTGGGCGGCTTCCCGCTCGTCCTCAAAGATGCCCACGGCGGGGGCTGGAAAGAAGTCCACGTCTGCCAAACCATGGAAGAACTCTGGTATCACTACAACCAATCGGGCCTGCTCACGATGGTTCTACAAGAATTCATCAAATGGGACAACTACATCCGGTGCATGTGCCTGGGCCAGGAAGATGTTTTGGTGATGAAATACGACCCAAACAACCGCAAATATCTCCAACACGACCTCTCTGACGAACTGTACAACCGCATTTACGCCGACTGCCTGACCCTCGTCAAAGCGTTTGGCTACGACATGAACACCGTCGAATGGGCGGTACGCGATGGGGTTCCGTATGCGATCGATTTCATGAACCCCGCGCCGGACATGGACGTGTATTCGCTGGGGTACGAGTTCCACCGCTGGTGTGTCGAACACATGGCGGATATGTGCATCAAACTGGCGAAGAATCCCCGCTCCCAGGTCAAAGAACTCAGTTGGGCCGGGATGTTCGGCGCGGCCTAACCCGCTCGTCGTTCCGCACGCCAGTGCCGTGCAACCGTTCGTAGGCAGGCACGGCATTGCCGTGCGCCGCAATCCCTTGCGGAACGACAACCCCAACGGGGCCGCCCGTTCGTAGTCAGGCACGCCAGTGCCGTGCAACCGTTCGTAGTTAGCCACGCCAGTGCCGTGCGGCACAAAAAACCTCAATCACAAGGACCCTCCATGCTCCGCGAAGCCGTTGACTACTACCACTCCCTCCTAACCGACGAAACCGCCGGGCAAACCCAAGCCCTGATCAACGAACAAATGCACCGGCAAGGGCTGTACTTCGGCACCCGTCCGTTGACCAGCGTCCTGCGCCCGCGCTTTTTCACCCGCGAACAATATCGGCTCGTGAGCCGAGAAATGCGCCCCATCTTGTCGGCTTTTCGCAAAGTCCACGAGGCCGCCCTCGCCGATGCGGAATTCCGCACCCAATTTCACCTCACCGAGTGGGAAGAAGAACTCCTCCAGATTGACCCCGGCTTCCGCGACCCCAGCCCCACCGCCCGCATGGACACCTTTTTCCTGCCCGACACGGGGGAAATGTACCTGACCGAATACAACGCCGAAACCCCCGCCGCCCCCGCCTACAACGACGCCCTCTCCCAAGCGTTTATGGGCCTCCCGCTCATGCACGCCTTCGAGAAAAAGTACGAAATCCTGCCCCTCCCCGCCCAACACAACATGCTCCACGTCATCCTGGAAGCCTACCGGGAATGGGGCGGGCAGGGACGCCCCACCATCGCCATCCTCGACTGGCGCGAAGTCCCCACCTACAGCGAATTTGTCCTGTTTCAAAACTACTTCACCTCCCACGGCTACCACTGCATCATCACCGACCCGCGCCAGGTGGAATATCGCAACGGCAAACTCTGGACCGATACTGGCGTACAAATCGACTTCATCTACAAACGAGTGCTGATCAGCGAACTGTACGCCCAAGGCGGGATCAACCACCCCGTCATCCGCGCCGTGCGCGATCATGCCGTGTGCATGGTCAACCCCTTCCGGTGCAAGATGCTGTACAAAAAAGCCAGCCTCGCCGTGCTGAGCGACGACATGAACGCCCACTTGTTCAACGCCAACGAACTAAAAACCATCCAGGCCCACATCCCCTGGACGCGTCTGCTCTCCGAACGGCACACCACCTACGAAGGGGCCACCGTGGACCTGCTCCCCTTCCTACGCGACAACAAAGATCAATTTGTGCTCAAACCCAACGACGATTACGGCGGGCGTGGCATTGTGCTCGGCTGGACCGTTGCACAAGGAGACTGGCAACACGCCCTCGAAGTAGCCGTCAAAAACCCCACCATCGTCCAAAAACGCATCCCCCTCCCCTCCGAACCCTACCCCGGCCTGGTCGATGGCAAACTGCAAATTTACGACCGACTTTTCGACACCGCCCCCTTCATCTGGCATGGCGACTTCGTTTCGAGTTGCCTCACCCGCCTGTCCACCGACCCCCTCCTCAACGTCACCGCGGGCGGTGGCTCAACGGTTCCCACTTTTATCATTGAAGAGCGTGGTTAATTTACACCACAAAGAATACGAAGGGCCCGAAGGCTCCCTCTCTTTTTCCTCGTGAACCTTCGTGCCCTTTGTGTTTAAAAAAGGATTCCCCCATGTCAAAAGAACACCCTGTATTCCTCTTCCTCGCCAGCGATTTTAAAGGCAACGAACTCCTCGAAGTCTGCAAAGAACTCGGTTGCTACAACATCTTGATCACCCGCGAAAAGAAAAAAGACCTGGGATGGGCACACCACGCCCTCGATGAATTTCACACCATGCCCAGCCTGATCGTCCAGCCCGACATCACCAACGCCGTCTCCTACCTCGCCCGCCATCACGACCTTGACCGAATCATCGCCCTTGACGATTACGACATCGAAACCGCCGCCGAACTCCGCGAACATCTCCGCCTCCCCGGCATGGGGTCGTCCGCCTCGCGCTTTTTCCGCGACAAACTGGCGATGCGCATCCAGGCTCGGGCCGCCGGCATCCCCGAACCGGAGTTCACCCCCGTCTTCCCCCACGCCCGGCTGAGTGACTTTTTGGGGCGCGTGCCCCCGCCCTGGGTGTTAAAACCCCGCGACGAAGCCGGTTCACAAGGCATCCGCAAACTGCAAAGTGCAGAGGAAGTCTGGCAAGCGTTGGAGCAGTTGGGCGATCAGCAATCGCACTTCCACCTGGAGCAGTACGTCCCCGGAAAAATCGAAATCTTCCACGTAGACAGTATCGTGTGGGAAGGCGAAATCCTGTTCTCGACGGTCAGCGTGTACGGCGCGCCCCCGATGGTGGTGGCGCAGGGCGGGGGCGTGTTTACCACCCGGCTCGTAGACCGCAAATCCGCCGACGCAAAGGCCCTTTTTAAGCTGAACAAAAAACTCCTCAAAACGATGGGGATGACGAGCGGCGTCAATCACGCCGAATTCATCAAATCCGTGGACACGGGCCAGTTCTACTTCCTGGAAGTGGCCGCCCGCGTGGGGGGCGCACACATCGCCGATATGCTCGAACAGGGCACGGGCATCAACTATTGGAAAGAGCGCGGCAAGATCGAAGTCGCCCAGGCGCGCGGCGAGACCTATCACCTCCCCGAACCCCGGCAAGACTACGCCGGGCTGATCATCTGCCTGTCCAAATACGAACACCCCGACCTCTCCGCCTACAACGCCCCTGAAGTGGTTTGGCGTTTGGATCGCCCCTTCCACGCCGGGCTGATCGTCCGCTCCTCGGATGCCGCGCGGGTACGAACGCTGTTGGAGGGGTATCAGGAGCGGTTTGCGCATGATTTTCTGACGAGTGTGCCCCTGCCGGAGAAGGGGAGGGTGTAGAGGGGGGAGTGATAAGTGATGAGTGATAAGTAATGAGTAATGAGTAATGAAACACCCTGCTTTGATGGCGGGGTGTTTTGTTGTGCTGGCAAATTTTTTTTACAAAAGGAGACCCATATGTTGACCCAGTATATTCAAAAAGCGATGCACAAAGCGAAATATATGATTTTAGAGGACGATGGGACGTTTTTTGGTGAGATTCCAGGCTTTCAAGGGGTGTGGGCGAATGCGCCTACGCTTGAAGCCTGCCGGGATGAACTCCAAAAGGTTTTAGAAGGGTGGATCATTCTTGGATTGAGGCGAAAACATGAACTCCCCGTGATGGAAGGAATTTCTCTACCCATTGAGATGGAGCCTGCATAATGCCCAAATTTTGCGTCAGGCAAATCTTGACCGCGAAGAATGGGAAAAGTTGTATAGCGATTAAATCTTCCCCAGGGGCATCCTGGCATCAGGACGCCCTGAATCACGGTGATTCCACGCATCCTGACATCAGGACGTCCTGAATCATGGTGATTCCACGCATCCTGACATCAGGACGCCCTGAATCAAAGGGATGTCCTATCTATTCAAGAAAAGTGTGGAAAAGTAATAAGGGCCTCCCATAATAAACGGGAGAGCCATTGTTAAGAAACAAAGGAGTCCATATTATAGAAGAGAAAGGCCCCTCAACATTTGAGGGGCCTTTCTTTGGAAAAATGCATTTTAATCAGAGTAGTAGTTTTGAAATTAAAGGAGCTAAAGCTGTAACTGCTTTAGCTAAATCTGGAACAGCTTTCAGGGTTGCTAACAAAAACTCACCTTGTAATTTCAAAAATGTTTTATTGGGTTTAGGCTTTTCGGCTTCGTCTTTAATTTTATTTACCATATCGACATATTCATCTTTTTTCTCTTTTGATAAATGTTTACTGTCTTCAATAGCTTTCTTTACCTCTGCTAAGACAGCTGTAACATCTTGATTTCTTGATGAATAAGTATTAGTAGTAATAGTAGAATTAATAGCTTGCCCCGTTATGTTAGAGCCTTCTATATGTGAGTTAGAAAAGTCTTGGTTTACTTCCATATTAACAACTCCTACTGGAAAAGATTCTTTTTCAGGAGTATATTGAATTAATTGTTCTGGTAAACCCAAGTTTGCACTTGGTATATGCCATAGACAGCCAACTTCCGCACTACTCAATGCCATCCAACTAGCCTGCATCCAATTTTCTTTGCCTAGTCGAATTACAGCAGGTTTTACCACAACTTCAATTAGTTTCTCTGTTGTTGCCGGAGATAAGGGGAAGGTTTTATAAAAACCTTCCGATAAACTAATCGAATTAAATTCTGTAAATTGTTCCATATAACTTTCTATTGCAGAAAGTAATTTCTCAAATCGTTTCTCATTCTCCGCTTCAATAACAATATACATTTGTGCTAAAAACTGTGGATATTCAAGCTTTGTAATAGAAGCCCGAAGAGAACCATCTGCATCCGCACTATTACCATACGCTTGATACATCTTAACAAGCTCTTGGTACATTGGTGAGGCGCGGGCTGCTGAATGAGGTTGAATTGCCAAATACCACCAAATAAATTCCTTTTCCCTCAATCCTTTTACTGAACTGAATAGGCTTGAAAAGGGATCTGAACGGAATTTATCCAAAGTTTTGATAGGTCTCCACCATTTATTTTGCTTTCTCTTAACATCTTCTTCCATTTGTCCTAACAAATACACACCGGTAATAACAGTTTCACTTTTGGGCAAAGCATCAAGAACGTCTTCGTACGAGACTTTTTCAAACCGTAACTTAGGAAAAAGGGTTGTTATTTCTTGTACAACAATATCAGCATCTTGTGTTTTCGATGCAATATAAAAAAATGCAACTTTTTGTGTCGCTAGAAATCCTAAAAACAGAACAGATTCAATTTTCCTATGGATTGATGAAAACAATTGGCTCACAGAAAGCAAATCTATACCTTCTCTATCATCTGGCATGATAAGCAAATGAACATCAATACCTTCGTGATTATCTAATTCGTCAAGAAAATCAACCGATTTTTTTGATTGAAAAAAATTCTTAAGTTGCATAATAAATCCTTTTCAGTTGATTACCACGGCTTTGAATCAGGCGGTGGAAGAGCAATAGGATCAAGAACAAAAATAATTAATTTAAAATTGATAAAGCCATACTCTTCAACAGGTACAATTCCAGGTTTGATTTTATTAATTACCCACAATAACGGATCTCCAACTATTATGGAGATAGAGGCCATTAAGAGAATAAACCAAACAAATGGAACCCCCCAATCATTCAATACCGATGCTATTAATCCTGCTGGCAAGAGAATCGCGAAATATATAACAGGAAATGCCAGCATACTAAATGCTGCATCATCTTGAAGGGCAAGAGCAATAAAGAACCACATAACAGTTGATGATAGGGAACGTAGTAAAGCCAGCCATAGGGTGCTTCCCCATTGTATATGTTTAAAATCTTTAGTTAATGAAAATGGTTGCATTGCGAACCTCCTATAAATAAATTGTTTATTAACCTACTGTTGGGATTTTATCATCATTTTTTATCCAGCAAATGCTAATTTCCCATGAAAACCGATTTTTGAGCAAAATGGCTAATTATTAACTAACCCCTTAAAACCTACTTACGTTTTCCGTGATTTCATCAGGTCACACTGACACAAGTTGAGATTGTGGAGCCAATTTGACCACGGCCTCCAGCGCATTCACAAGCATTTGTGCTTCGAGAGAAAGGCGTTTTTCATGGGAGTCTGGACAATAAAGTTCTCTGATGTGGCGAACAACTACTTGCCCATTGCTAATTTCTACGTCTATATATCTGGATAGAAAAATTTTCTGACATTGGCTGCAATGAAGGTTTGGCTTTGGGGCGCGCGCAAAAGTGACGGGTTCAAACGCTTCTAAATAATCTGTTGAATCATGCGTTTCCCAATACTGGGTCTCTTCCTCGCGTGTCATGGGTAATTTACCCCTCACTTCCTACTCGGCGCCGGTGCCCCCTTCGCACCGCCCTTTCCTCCCTGCGTCGGCGGCGTCCAACCTTCGGGCATCGCGGCCTCCTCGCCGAAGAAAAACTCTTCCATCTGCTCGCGCAAAAAATCCTGAGCACGGGGGTCGAACATCGTCAGCCCGTAATGGTTAATCAACAACACGCGCTGATCCTGCCACATCTCCCACGCCTGTTGGGAGACGTTTTCAAAAATCCGCTGGCCCAGTTCCCCTTTGGCAGGGGGACGATCCAGACCGGGTAATTCTTTTCGTAATTTGACACAGTTGACGAGACGAGGCATGGGAGACTCCAGAGGGGGGAAAGGTAAACAGGTAAACAGGTAAACAGGTAAACAGGTAAACAAAGTATACTCTACATCAAAACCCCTGTGTACTTGTGTACCTGTTTACTTATCTACGTGTCTACCTTCCTGCTCCTATCCCTCGACAGCCCCTTCTCCCGCACCGTCTTGCAAACCCTCCTCGACGTAGGTCACCCTCCTGCCGCGCTCATCCTCCCCAACCCCGACCGCACCGCGCCCCTCGCTTCGTTTCCCGCTTTAACCAACCAACCAACGGACCAACTTCTTCCCACGCAACTCCCTAACACGAACACCCTTACCCAAACCGCCTCCCTCCACCAAATCCCCCTCCTCACCCTTGGCAACCTCCGCCACCCGGGCGCCCTCGCCGCGCTCCGGGCCTACAAGCCCGATTTCCTCGTCACCGCCTGTTTTCCCCGCCTTCTGCCCGCGGATATGCTCGCCATTCCCCGCGTGGGATGTTTGAACCTGCACCCGTCCCTGCTCCCGGCCTATCGCGGGCCGGAGCCGTTGTTTTGGCAATATTATTTTGGCGAGACGCGGACGGGCGTCACCCTGCACTGGATGGATGAAGGCGCGGATACTGGCGACCTCCTTGCCCAGGCCGAAGTCCCTTTCCCCGACGGGATTTCGCTCGCTGAGGCGGAGACACGCACCGCCCTCGTCGGAGGGGCGCTGTTAGCCCGCGCGCTTGCCGACCCCCAAGCGCGCCTCCGAATCCCCCAGCCCGCGCAGGGGGCCAGTGCCCATCCGCGTCCCACGGCTGACAGCCTGGTGATCTCCACTGCGTGGACGGCACGGCGCGCGTTCAATTTTCTGTGCGCCGCGCGGGCGTGGGGGCCGTTTGAGATCGTGGAGGAAGGTTCGGGCCAGCGTCTTCGGGTGCGGGGGGCGTTAGGGTGGGGGCACGGGGCGGGAACCATGCCCCCTTTTCAAACCGGGGAGGAGGGGGTTGCGGTTCGGTTTGCTGATGGGGTTGTTCAGGTTGAGCGTGCGTAAAGAAATTTACGTGCGTAAAGGAATTTACGTGCGTGAAGGAATTTAAGGGAATTTCACCCTCGCGGCGCGTCTCCGCTTATAGGTCATCTGTCAGCCTTTCGCACGGGAAATTTGCCCTTTGTGAGTTGTTTAATATCAGTTAAAATCAAACCGCTTCAGAAAAACATGGTGTTTTTCACCTTTATTGCTTATCCAGGAGTTAAAAGTCATGACAGAAAACGTGAATGCTTTCGAGATTGCGCAACGGCAATTTGATGGGGTTGCCTCTCAATTGAACCTCGACCCGTATGTGGCCGAGGTTTTGCGTTGGCCTATGCGGGAGTTTAAGTTCCAAATTCCGGTGCGGATGGATGATGGGTCGATGCAGGTGTTTACTGGCTATCGCGTGCAACACAACGATGCGCGCGGGCCAAGCAAGGGGGGGATTCGTTTTCACCCCTCTGAGACGCTCGATACCGTGCGGGCGCTGGCGATGTGGATGACGTGGAAATGTGCGTTGATGGATATTCCGTTTGGGGGTGCCAAAGGCGGTGTGATTTGCAATCCGCGCGATATGTCGATGGGTGAACTGGAGCGCATGACGCGCCGGTTAACCTCTGAGTGGATGATCATCATTGGCCCCAATGAAGACATTCCGGCACCCGATGTGAATACCAATGCCCAGACGATGGCCTGGATAATGGATACCTATAGCATGAGTGTGGGCCATTCGGTGCCCAGTGTGGTCACGGGCAAGCCAATTGCATTGGGCGGGTCAAAAGGACGCGAAGATGCAACCGGACAAGGCTGTGTGTGTGCGATTTTGGAACTGCTGAAACACCAGGGCAAAAAGATGGACGGGGTGCGCGTGGCGGTTCAGGGCTTTGGCAATGTGGGCGGTGCTGCGGCCCGATTGATCGCGCAGGCAGGTGCAAACGTGGTGGCGGTGAGCGATATGTATGGGGGCATTTATTGTGCAACGGGTTTGGATATGGCGGGTGTGGTAAGTCACCATCGGAAAACCGGGCGTTTGAGCGGGTTTGCCGAAGCAGATGACATCAGCAATGCCGAGTTGCTGGAACTGGATTGTGATGTGTTGATTCCGGCGGCGCTGGGCAATCAAATCACGTCACAAAATGCCAGTCGCATTCGCGCCAAAATCGTAGCGGAAGGGGCCAATGGCCCCACTTCGCGCGAGGCCGACGAGGTCTTCAAGCAGCGCAACCTATTCGTGATCCCCGACTTCTTGTGCAACGCCGGCGGCGTGACGGT
>JABWBV010000762.1 GCA_013359445.1 Anaerolineales bacterium
CGTACCTTCTTCGTGGATGAGGCGCTGGATTTCGGCGGCGAGCCAGTCGAGGAGTTGGGGATAAAAGCGGAAGGAGGAATAGTGAATTGGGAATGAGGAATTGTCAATTGTGAATTGTGAATGATCAATCGTCAATTGAGCATTGATCGTTGACGATTGATCATTGGTGATTTTCCGACGGAACGCGTCCATCTCGGGGCTGATGACGTGGGAATCGGGGAGGGTGAGGTGGTGGTGGCAGAGTTCGTGGAGGGCGTGGGCGGTGAGGGGGTCGGCGCCGAGGAAGCGGCGGTATCCGGCGTCGGAGTCGTAGAGGAGGAGGGCGGTTTGGCAATCCGGCAACCAGTCGCGGAGGAGATCGTGCGCGGCGGGGGTATCCTCTTCGAGGTTGTCAAAAATCAGGTGGGGGTATTGGGTGATCAGGTGGTCGCGGCAAATTTGATCGGGCCAGAGGTAATTTTGGAAAGTTTCCAGCCAGAGGGAGAAGTCGAGCAGGTTGTGGGCGAGGCAATACGCGCGGAAGCGGTTGGCGCATTCCTGGGCGTCGGTGTAAATGCGGGTCTGAGCGCCGTCGCCAATCCAGGCCGCGGAGAGGCGTGCGCCGATTTCCGTGTGGGGGAAGCGAATGAAGGCGGCTTTGTTCAGGTTGTCGAGAATCTGGCTGTACAGGCGGTTGCGGTCGAGGGTGACGCCTTCAAAAAAACCTTCGTTTTCGATGAGGGGGCGGACGATCCGCGCCATGTGGTATTGGGCGGTTTCGAGGTTGAGGAAGGTAGGGGGATTGTGGGGGGCCGCGAACCCGGCAGGTTCGGCGGCGAGGGGCCAGAAGAGTTCGACCATGCGTTGGGCCAGCCCGCCGACGGTGCTGACGTGAACGAGGCCGCCCGCCAGCGTGGGGTCTTGGATGGCGTCGTAGTAGGGTTGGGCAAGGGTTTTTTGGGGGACGAGGACGAGAATGTCATTCCCCGGTATGCCCCGCGCGAGGAGCCCGCGCATCCATTCGACGGCGAGGGTGGTTTTGCCCGCGCCGGAAGGGCCTTCGAGAAAGGTTTTGGAGGGGAAGGGGAGGGAGGACATAAACCAATCCCTCTATACGAAATGAAACCCTGGTTGAAGTTGCTTTTGTTTTTCTGCTTTTAGGATTTGCGAAAGATTTAACTTCTCCTCAAAAGCTTGAACGGCCTCTTTTTCACATTCTTGAAGAAGTTTCTCTAGGTCGGAAAAAGTCAATAGTTTGAAAAACGCTTTTTGGGGTAAAAAATAAACCAGCACTTTTTTATTCGCCTTTAAAAGATTCACCATGTTGTTCAGTGTCCCATTGCTTTTTCCTTCCCAGAGCATAAAACCATACTCCGCCTCTTTTGCCATTTCCGCATCTTTGATCGAATAATAGGAAAAATCTTTTCTCGATTGGGGGCTGGTGATATGTGTGCTTTCCCAATTCCCGATGTTATTGCGACACTCCTGATCCATGCAGAAGACTTGAACGTTCTGGTACGCGTTTTCATGTAGGTATTTTTGAACGGCTTTATCAGCACCATTTGCATCGCCGATGAGAATGGCATAACCTTTCTCGATGATATTATCCAGCCGGGCTTTGATATCAGGATTCAAACTGATAATTTTTCTTGAACCGCCAATAAATACTTTCGTCATGATTTGCTCCTGGTTTTGGTCAAAGCTAGGACAAAAACGAGATTAACTTGACCCTTTTCATAGAGGGTTTTGGTTATCGCGCTAAATGTTGCTCCTGAGCGGAATAAATCGTCAAATAATAAAACATTTTTACCCGCGAGGGATGAATTTTTGACTGTGAACGCATCAGACAAGGTTGCCAGTCGATCTTGATAATTGTACACATTTTTAAGTTCTGGGGTTTGCTTTATCTTGACTAAAAAATTCGTAATCAATGGAACCTGTATTGCAACACTGATCCCCTTTGCAACTTGAATTACGGGTTGAAAGGCTCTGGTTTTCGAAGGCGGCACAGGTATAATCCCTTGAATTGTTTTATTGATCGGCCATTTCTCATTCATAAACTGAACGGTTGTAGCAATAATTTGCTCAAGCGAAGATTTTTCAGATTTATACTTAAGTTGGTATAACATTTCGCCGATCTCGCTTCTTTTGGTTTCAAAAACCTCGCGCCCATACTCGTCATGGCCTATAAAAGTGCTTTTAAGGGTGTGAATATCCAAAGCATAGCCTTGAAACCAATCCCCTTTTAGTTTGATAGGGTGAATGTTAGCCATTTTCAATTCCTGATATGAAGTTCACTCGGCTTTCCTTTTGGTTTCCATTTTACCCCACTCACCAGCAACAACACATCCCGATAACCCACCCACTGTTACGGAGCCACCGAGACGCCTTTCCCCTTGGTGAGGTCGAAAATAGCAGGTGGACGCGCACGACTCTGTTAGGGTAGGAGGGCGGGGCTGTTTACAACCACAAAAATGCCGGATGCTCATACCCCGTCAGCCGCCGGATGAT
>JABWBV010000763.1 GCA_013359445.1 Anaerolineales bacterium
TGGCATTGACTGGCCCATCCCGCAAGGGGTAACCCCATTATTATCAAAAAAAGACCAGGAAGCGAAATCCCTGGCAAACGCGGATTTATTTGAATGATCCACGAAGAACACCAAGAGCACTAAGAAGAAATCCTTCGTGTCCTTCGTGTCCTTCGTGGATCACCCAGGAGAATTATGCAAAACCTTCTCGTCACAGGCGGAGCCGGGTTCATCGGCTCGAATTTTGTCCGGTACATGCTGGCGCATGAGCCGGAGATCTTTATCGTCAACCTGGATGTGCTGACCTACGCGGGCACGACGGAAAACCTCAAAGACCTGCCCGACCCCGCGCGGCACGTGTTTGTCGAAGGCAACATCACCGACCGGGCGTTGATCGACACGCTCCTGCACAAATACCAGATCGACACCATCGCCCATTTCGCCGCCGAAACGCACGTGGATCGCTCGCTTCACTTTCCCGAACTGTTTCTGGAAACGAACGTCGTCGGCACGCACACGCTGCTCGCCGCGGCCCGGCAGTATTGGATCATCGAAGGCGCGTTCCCGCTCGATCAGGTGCGTTTTCACCACGTCAGTACCGATGAGGTGTTCGGCTCCCTCGCCCCCACCGACCCCGCCTTCAACGAAAACACCCCCTACGACCCCCGTTCCCCCTACTCTGCCAGCAAAGCCGCCAGCGATCACTTCGTCCGGGCCTATTTCCACACGTACAAACTGCCCATCTCGATCACCAACTGCTCCAACAATTACGGACCCTACCAATTCCCCGAAAAACTGATCCCGGTCATGATCGCCAACGCGGTCGAAGGCAAACCCCTGCCCGTATACGGCGACGGAATGCAGATTCGCGATTGGCTGTACGTGGACGATCACAGTGAAGCCATCCGCCGGGTCATTCGTGGCGGCACGCCCGGCGAAACCTACACCGTCGGCGGGGATAACCAACCCCCGAACATTGAAGTCATCCAAACGTTGTGCCACATCCTCGACGAACTGCGCCCGCACGCCCCCCACGCCCCGCACGAGGGCCTGATCACCTACGTGAAAGACCGCCCCGGACACGACCGCCGGTACGACATTGACATCTCCAAAATCAAAACCGAACTCGGTTGGCACCCCACCGAATCCCTCGCCACCGGCCTGCTCAAAACCGTCCAGTGGTATCTCAACAATACAGAATGGATAGATGCCATCCGCGCCAACCCGGAATATCGGGCGTGGATGGAGAGGAATTACGCGAAAAGATAGTGGTCAGTAGGCAGTAGGCAGTACCGAAAAAAATTGAACTGACCACTGACCACTGACGACTGAACACTGAATACTGAGAAAAAGGAGTCCCCATGAAAGGCATCATCCTCGCCGGTGGCAAAGGCACCCGGCTTTATCCGATTACAATTAGCGTCAGCAAACAACTCCAACCGGTGTACGATAAACCGATGATTTACTACCCCCTCTCCATGCTCATGCTGGCGGGGATACAGGACATCTTGATCATCAGTTCCCCCGACGCCCTGCCGATGTTCAAAACCCTGTTCGGCGATGGCAGTCAATGGGGGATGCGCTTCTCCTTCGCCGAACAAGCCGAACCGCGTGGGCTGGCGGATGCCTTCATCGTCGGGCGGGAATTCATCGGGGACGATACCGTGGCGCTCATTCTGGGGGATAACATCTTCTACGGACACGGCCTTCCCGAACAACTGCGCCGTTCTGCCCAACTGACCGACGGCGGGCTGATCTTCGCCTACTCGGTGCGCGACCCCGAACGCTACGGCGTCATCGAATTTGACGAAAACGGCCTCGCCCTCAGCATCGAAGAAAAACCGGACAAGCCGAAGTCGAACTACGCCGTGCCCGGGCTGTATTTCTACGACAATCAAGTGGTAGACATCGCCGCCAACCTCGCCCCCTCCCCGCGCGGCGAAATCGAAATCACCGATGTCAACAAAACCTACCTGGCGATGAACAAACTCCGCGTCGAAGTCCTCGGACGTGGCACCGCCTGGCTTGACGCGGGCACACACGAATCTCTGCTCCAATCCTCGCAATTTGTGTACGCCCTCCAGGAACGGCAAGGCATGATGATCTCCTGCCCCGAAGAAATCGCCTACCGCATGGGCTACATCACCGCCGAACAAGTACGCGAAATCGCGCTGACGATGAAGGGGAATGAATACGGGCAGTATTTATTGCGGCTTGTCGATCAGCGTCTTTAGTCTCGTCCAAGCAACCTATGAACATTCTCCTCATCGGCAACACCGGCCAAGTCGGCTGGGAACTCCAGCGTACCCTCGCCTCGTTGGGCACCATCACCGCGATTGACTACCCAGACATCAATCTGGCAGACCCGGACAACACCCGCGCGTGGGTACACCGCGTCCGCCCGAATGTGATCGTCAACGCCGCCGCATACACCGCGGTAGACAAAGCCGAAACCGACCTCGCCACCGCCCAGGCCATCAACGCCACCGCCCCCGGTGTGCTGGCGGAAG
>JABWBV010000764.1 GCA_013359445.1 Anaerolineales bacterium
CGAGTTCCGGTAAAGCTAGAATTGAAAACGAAGGGGAAGCGTCCCTACCCGATTGATAAAAATTTCACAATCTAAGCATAGTACAAAAGTCCCACCAGGTCAGTGACTCGTGTCACCAAACGGGCGGGCAATTTTTTCAAGCCCGGCTGTATCCAAAACGGTAATTTTCCCGCGTCCCAACTGCACCAACCCTTTTTGTTCCAAATCTTTGAGCACACGGCTGACCACCTCCCGCACACTGCCGACCTCGTTGGCGAGCAGTTGATGGGTGGTTTGAATCATCGTCCCCTTCTCCAACAAAAGTGCCGCTAACCGACGATCCAATTGACTCCACGCCAGGGTTTCGATCAAATCAATTAACCCCAGGATTTTTTCGGCAAAAAAATAAAAGACAAAGTGTCGAAAGGTTTCGGATTGGGCCAGCAGTTGTTGGAACAATTGCCTGGAAAGGGCATATCCCACTAGGTCGGTGTCACTGATCCCACGGGCGGGGTATGGTTTGGCCCCCATCAGACAACTCACCGTCAAGATGCAGGTATCTCCCGCTCCAAGACGATACAGAAGCAGTTCACGCCCATCGGCGGCAGGCTGGACAACCCGCAACGAACCGGAAGCAATCAGCAAAAAGGCGTGACATGTATCTCCGGTATCGAACAACATCTGCCCGGGTGCGGCATCCACACGAGACAGGGTTTTTTCGGTGGCTTGTTTGAGAAGTGGGGGTAAAGAGCGAAAAACGGGGTAGAGGATTTCGAGATCGGCAAGGTTCATTGTAAGGAGAGATGAATGTAACAAAGGGAGATGAGAGTCAAACAAGCTTACGCTGTGGGACTCATATCGGATTTTTACACGACACAGATTGCTGAACAATTGGATGTACCTTGTACGTAGTTAAACGCACCCAAAAGTTATGCTTAAATGAAATATCCCCAAAAATCTGAAATTCGCGTGGCGATTAACCGCCGGGCGCGGGAAATTCAAGGCTAAGCTTTATTGCTTTGGGTATAGCTCTATGTTATTTTGCAACATATTGCCGACCCATCCCCTTTGCCCTAAATAACTTCACAACCCATTTCAGCAATGGAGACGGCGACGCCTTGATGAAAATTCTCGCGACGGAGATCAGCCTATTGGCGTTTACCCTCTATCTGGTCTGGGGCGGCTAAACTTCATTTACCTAGACGACATCAGGCGACAATGTAAATCCACCCATGAACCTGTGAGTTCAATGGTGACGCTAATTATTGAAAATCAAGTCTATCAGACCGTTCTCCCACTTATAACACGATAAAAAAGCCTGTTTGCGCATACTAGAAAAAACATGTGAGGAAGGCGGGTGTTTTTTCTATGGGAGCTGCTCAGGTGTAGAGTAGAAATTTTCCTGTAAAAGGGTTGGGTGACTGACCCCTCTTCTGGTTGAAGAATTTTGGTTCTACCCGGATCAACAGGACGGAAACCCGAATTATTTTATCCAAAACAAAGAACGAATTGTACGCTCCGGAGTAAGGCTATTGAATATCCAGGATGGGTTCAATATTGGCTATTGAATCCATCCTGGATATTTTTTGAGTGAATAATTATGGAATCTTTCTTTTCACAGTCCCACCTCTTAAGGACGAATTAGCATAGGTAAGTAGAGTTTAAACTCCGGCGCGGACGGCGTCCCGGTCGGGGTGGGCGACGGGGTCGCGGTGGGACTGGTCGCGGTGGCCGAGGGGGTGGGGGTTATGGTCGGCGTGTGGCTTGGGGTCGGAGTATTGGTGATTGTAGGGGTGTTGGTGCTTGTGGGGGTGTTGGTCGGAGTGGGTGTGGGGAGTTGCGCGCCGAGCAAACTGTACCCCACGCGATAGGACATGTAACCCGTAACATCCCGGAAGTGGCTGGCGGACATAAACGTCACGCCATTGGACGCCGCGACCGCCGGATGGATTTCCGGCACGGACGATTCCCAAACGACAAACCCCGCCGGGTCAATGAGGGTCCCTGCCTGAGTTAGGAAAGTGCCCCAGATATCCGTGCGGTTATCCAGAAAAAACGTCGCGGTGTGCCAATCTTGAAACAGGGTGACGTATTGTGCCCCATCCCAGGCCAACACCGTGTAATTTTGCCCGTTCGCGGCATTATTGACCGTGATGACGGGGGAAACGGTGCCATCGCTCAACACCCGCGCTCCCTGCACACTGGGGTCGGACGCATTGGCATTTTCCCAAACGACCAGCGCATCGGTCCCATCGGTGGCGACATCCGGGTTGTACAGGTAGGGAATCTGCCCAGAGCCTACCGTGATCGAGGTAGAAAGCGTCCCGTTGGCTTCCATAAAAATCGCCACCATGTCCGACTTGGGATCGTCGTGACTGAAATTACGTTGGTAAGCCAGTAACCAGCGATTGCTTAAGCCCGTCACGGCGGGTTGTTTGGCATACGAGTCCCCCATGAGAATGGGCGTAGGATCCAGGATGGTGCCTGTCGTTCCATCTACAC
>JABWBV010000136.1 GCA_013359445.1 Anaerolineales bacterium
GCGGTTCGGCCGGGAATTCCTTCTCTGGTCTTTGCGCGGTTGGAGTTGCCGGGGCCTTGGTGGCGTTCCTCGTCTACAATCTCCCGCCCAGCCGGGTGCGCCTGGGAACGAGCGGCGCAGGTCTGCTGGGCTTCCTCGTTGGCGTTTTGAGCATCTCGAATTCGCACCCGGACGGCGACACCTCGGTGCTCGCCATCCTCTTGCTCGCCATTCTTGCGGCGAGTTTCGCGACGTGGCGCGGTGCGCTCAAACTGCTTCCCGCGTTCCCTCTTCGCCCCAAGCCTGAGTCGCGGCCATTGCCCTCGCGGATAACTTCAGCTCGTTCTCGCGCCCGCCGCTGAAGGTTGTCGCGCGCGTGCCTCCGGAAATCTTCCTTGCCGCCGCTTTGCGCTTTGGCGAAACCAAGCCGTGCGTCGCCGACTGTCTCTCTTAATCATCCTGCTCGCCTGCGTCACTGGCTGCCGCACGCCGACCACTCCGAACGCTCCCATGACCTACGACCTCATTCTTCGCCACGGCACCATTTACGACGGGAGCGGCGGTGCCGGTTTCGTGGGCGACGTGGCGTTGCGTAGTGATGCGATCGCCGCCGTCGGCAATCTCGGCGACGCCCGAGGCAAACGTGAAATCGATGTCGCCGGACTCGCCGTCGCGCCGGGCTTCATCAACATGCTCAGCTGGGCCACCGAATCGCTGCTGCACGATGGCCGTTCGCAGAGCGACATACGCCAGGGCGTCACGCTTGAAGTCATGGGCGAAGCCGAATCGATGGGCCCGCTCAATGCGCAAATGAAGAAGGACTTCGTCGCGCAACAAGGTGACATCCGCTACGACGTGAAGTGGACCACGCTCGGCGGCTATCTGGAGCATCTCGAAAAGCGCGGTGTCTCGTGCAACGTCGCGTCTTTCGTCGGAGGCACCACCGTGCGCGTGCATGAACTCGGTTACGCCGATCGCGCGCCGACGCCCGACGAACTCCAGCGCATGACCAAGCTTGTCGAGCAGGCGATGGAGGAAGGCGCGGTTGGCGTCAGCTCCGCGCTGATTTACGCGCCCGGCTTTTACGCGAAGACGGATGAACTCATCGCGCTCGCTCGCGCTGCCGGGAAACACGGTGGCATCTACATCTCGCACCTGCGTAGCGAGGGAAACCAGTTCCTCGAAGCGCTCGACGAGTTCCTCACCATCGCGCGCGAGGCGAATGTTGCCGCGCAGATTTATCACCTCAAAGCCGCTGGCTCGAACAACTGGCACAAGCTCGACGCCGTCATCGCGAAGATCGAAGCCGCGCGCGCCAATGGCCAGCGCATCACTGCCGACATGTATCCCTACACCGCGGGCGCGACCGGTCTGGACGCCGCCATGCCACCGTGGGTTCAAGAAGGCGGCAATCAAGCGTGGATCAAGCGCCTGCAAGACCCAGCCATCCGCGAGCGCGTGAAGCGTGAGATGGTGACGCCGACCGACCAGTGGGAAAGCCTCTACCTCGCCGCCGGCTCACCGAATCGCGTGCTGCTCGTCGGGTTCAAGAACCCGAAGCTCAAGCCGCTCACCGGCAAGACGCTCGCCGAAGTCGCGAAGCTGCGCGGCAAGTCGCCGGAGGAAACCGCGATGGATCTGGTGATCGAAGATGGCAGCCGCGTGACGACCGTTTACTTCATGATGTCCGAGGAAAACATCCGCAAACAGCTTCGCCTCCCGTGGGTAAGCTTCGATTCCGACGCGCCGTCGATGGCGCCGGGGGGCCCGTTCCTCAAGGCCAATCCACACCCGCGCGCCTACGGCACCTTCGCCCGCGTGCTCGGCAAATACGTGCGCGACGAGAAAGTGCTGTCGCTGCCGGACGCCATCCGCCGCCTCACCTCCTTCCCCGCCGAAACGCTGAAGCTCGATCACCGTGGCCGCCTTCAACCCGGTTACTTCGCCGACGTCGTCGTGTTCGATCCGAACAAGATTCAGGATCACGCTACCTTCGAGCAGCCGCACCAATACGCCACCGGCGTCACGCACGTTTTCGTGAACGGCGTGCAAGTGTTGAAGGACGGAGAGCATACCGGCGCAAAGCCCGGCCGCTTCGTGCGCGGGCCAGGGTGGAAGAAGAAGTAAGGTGGGCCCGCGCCATCGAGTCAGTTACCGAGCCCGGCTTTCATTTTTCGGATGATGGTTTAGCGTGGATGTATGGATGGACAAGAAATCAAGCCATCAGGAAAGCCGCTCTCCAAACCGTCGCTCCAATGCATGGCACGACATCGAACTGGCGGCGTCACCCTGATTGAACTGCTTGTGGTGTTGGCGGTGATTGGTCTTCTGGCTGCCTTGCTTCTCCCGGCCTTGAGGAAAGGGGGGAGCAGCCGAATGTTGACCTGCATAAACAACCTCAAGCAGATCAGCCTTGGTTTCACCTTGTTTGCCGATGATCACGACAATCAGTTTCCTGCGCAGATTTCGACTAATCAGGGTGGAGCCAAGGAATTGCTTCAGCCGAATGGAGCCGTGGAGCAGTTCGTCACGCTTTCGAATACGCTCGGCACGCCGAAGATTCTGGCCTGCTACGCGGATACCAATCGCCATCGAGCGATTCGCTTCGAGGAGTTAACGACATCCAACGTTTCCTATTTCATCAACGCAGACGCCGGCACGGCAACCACGAACCAACTTCTCGTCGGCGATGACCATCTGATTTCGGATACCGCGACCTCATCTGGCTTCATGACGTTGCAATCAAACTCCAAGCTTCGGTGGACGGATGGTCGCCATCACGAATCCGGGACATTCAAGAACACGCTTAAAGGACACGTTGCTTTCGTCGATGGCAGCGCTCGTCGAATTGGAGACAAGGAACTGACAGACATCGTGGGACAGCAGGTCAGCGTCACGAACCGATTGGTGAAATCAGCTCCTCCGGCCAAGTAAACGGCAGGCGGGACAGGCTACCCCAGCCGCGCCTCACAAAGCTCCAACAACAATTCCGTCGTGTGCTGTCGCTCGGGAAACTGCGTGCTGATGGAGATGTGGCGCACCAGCGTGAGCGTGTGATACGTCGCCACCGCGTAGTGCGAGAAGCTTCGGGCCTGACTCAAGTAATGCTCCAGCAGCGTCTCCTCCACCTGCTTCAGCGCGTCTGGCGTGCCTGTCTCCCGCAGCGATTGCTCTGTGATGTGGCCGAGGAAATTTCCGACGTCCAGCGCCGGATCGCTTTCGCAGTAGAGATCGAAGTCAAGAATCCAAAGCCGCCCACCATCCGCGAGAATTTGCGCCGGATAAAAGTCCCGATGTACACCGCACGTAGGTCGAGTGCGCAGCGGGTCACATTGTATCCGGCACCGCGCGAGCACCGACTCCAGTCGCGCCCGCCATTCCGGGCGCTGACGCATGAGCAACTCCAACCGTTCCTGCAAGATTCGCAACTCATCGTCCACGGTGTGACGCCTTGTCGCCGGAACGTTGGCGCGATGAATCTTGTGCGCAGCCTCGGCGACGCGGCGCGCGATGTTGAAACCGTCGGCACCCGCCAGCCAGTTCGTCAGCGGAACCCCGGGAACTTTCCGTTGCAGCCACATCTGGAGCTCGGGGATTTCACCCATCACTTCCGGAATCGAAACTCCATCCGCGCTGTCCGCGGCAAAACCATTCCGCGCCAGCTCTCCCATCAACGCCGGCGTCTTCCGGTCCAAACCCTTCGCACGAATCTTGCCGAGCAACGTCAGCGTCTCCGCTCCGCTCAATCCATCCATCGACAGCTCATATTCCACCAGCGCGCGGCGACCTGGCTTGTGGCGCAGCAGCCGAACGCGATTGAGAACCGCTCCCGCCCATCGCGACTTCGACTCGCCCAACGCCCGCTTCAGCGCGGGTCCAGCAACAGCCGGGTCCATCGCGTGGTCCAAAGCCGGCATCGCGGGATCGAGTGTTGAGGAAATCGAAGTCTCAGCGGTCATTCACTTCAATCCCGGCGCCACCTTGCGGATGACTTCGCGCAACGTCGCGCCGACATGTGCCATCGTGTAGTTTTCGAGACAACGTGCGCGTGCCTTCGCCGCCATTGCCCGCGACGCTTCCGGTTGCTCCAGCGTTTCGCGTAGCGCACTGGCGAGAGCGGCAACGTCGCCCGGCGGCACGAGGCGCGCGCAACCGTCGAGCAGTTGCGGCAAAATCTCGCGCCCCTTGCCGAGCAACATCTCCAGCCCGTCGGTAGTCGTTTGGGTCGCGGTTTTGTCGGGCAAATCTTCGGCGGTCGGGCCGAGCAAAATATTCCCGTACACAGTGGGGCTGATCAGCACCCCTTTCGTTTTCGCCGTTGGGACGGGGAGCAAAACATGGTTGACCAGGGGGCGCGCCAGTTTGTCGTACACGATCAACTGCCCCCGCCGCGGCGTCACGGTATACACCTGATGGCCGAACATACGATTGATTTCATCCGAGTACAGTCCCGCCGCATTGATAATCCATCGAGTGTGTAGGCTGTCTTCATTACTGGTAATCAGATAGCCCGCTCTTTCTTCCCGAATCTCTTTCACCCGAAAATTCGTCATCAACACCACCCCGTTCACCACCGCCTGCGTGGCACACGCCAACGGCACGGAATATGTACACAAAATCCCCTCGCCCGGAACAAACAAGCCCCCCAAAAAACCAGGGCGAATATGCGGCTCTCGTCGCCGAATCTCCTCCGCTGACATGATCTCCACATCCAACACCCCGTTTTCGTGTGCTTTCTGGCGAAGGGCGGGCAAAGCGTCCAACTGCTCTTGGTTCCACGCGATGAGAATCGCCCCCAACCGCTCGTGCGGAATCCCCGCTTCGGGCATGAATGGGTCCATCAACGCGTAACTCCGCCGCATCAGCCGCGCTTCCAACGAACCGGGTTTGGCGTCAAACCCCGTATGCCAGATCGCTGTGCTCGCTTTGGACGTCCCCATCCCCACATCGGGATTCGCTTCAAGCAGGACAATGTTTAATTCGTACCGCGCCAGCTCCCGCGCAATCGCACACCCAACAGCTCCGGCTCCGATGATGGCGATGTCAAAAGTAGGGGTCATAAAAAAACTGCCTGACATTTCAGGAACTTATGGGAAATGAGGGGAACTTGTAGGAATTTCAGTTCTCATAAATTCCTGTGAATTCCCACAATTCCAAACTGTAACAAAACCACATCCTACAACCATCTTCTCACTCTATTTTTATACTCTGCAAATTCACCCTTAAACCGTTTCTCCAACTGGCTTTCTTCCGGCCCAATCACAAATCGGTTCATCAACACGATCATTGGCCAGACGAGGGGAATCCCCCAATACGACCCCACGCTGAGGGGAAACCCAACGAGCATGATCACAAACCCCAGGTAAACGGGATTCCGCGTGATTTGGTACACTCCGGTCGTGATCAGCCCCCCCGCGCGGGCGCGGCGAAACGCGATCATCGCCATCACCCCCAGCCCGAAACCGAGTGCGGTCAGCCCCAACCCCAGCCATTGTACAAACCCCGGCGCGGGGATCGGAAGCGGAAGCAAATTCCCTAACACCAACGCCATCCCAATGTGGGCAATAGCGAGGATAGGGGCGGGGAGGGGGCGGGAGGAGGAGGAGGTTTTCAAGGGATTGGGGTTTGTAGTGAGGCACGCCAGTGCCGTTTTCGGGCACTGGCGTGCCTCACTACAAACGAGGGAGATTTTTTATTCATGAAACGCTTTCACCGCTCGCACCGCTTTTTCCCACTGCGCCAGCTTTGCTGTGCGGGTGTCAGCATCCATTCGGGGAAAATAACAAGTTTCGGCGGTCCAGTTTTGAGCGAGGGTGTCTAGCGAGGTGCCAAGGGCGGAGACTCCTGCGAGGTTGGCAATGCCCATCGCGGTGGCTTCCAACGCGGCGGAGACGCGGACTTCCAGGTTCAGCAAGTCGGCGATCATTTGCATGAGGTAGGGGTTGCCGGAGGGGCCACCGTCCACTTTTAGGTGGGGGGGGGCTTGCCTGGCGTCTTGGGACATCGCAGTGACAACCTCGTACACCCGACAGGCGATGCCGTCCAGCGTGGCGCGGACAATGTCGTCGGAGGTGGTACTGCGATTGAGACCGAACATCGCCCCGCGGACATCTGTGCGCCAGTGCGGGGCGGCGAGTCCCTGCAACGCGGGGACGACGACCACGCCCAAATCGGTGGAACGGTGGGCCGCGGCGTGACTGGCGGGAGAGTCGGGAATCGCTTTCAAGTTGTCCCGCAACCATTGGACGGCAGACCCGGTGACGAAAATCCCCCCGTCGAAGGCATACGCGGTATGCCCATCAAAATTCCAGCCGACCGTGGTGAGTAAACCGTGGTCGGACAGCCGGGGCGTGGCACCGACGTTCATCAACAGGAAACTGCCCGTGCCAAAGGAGCATTTCATCTCCCCCGCGCGGAAGCACGCTTGCCCGAACAGGGCGGCTTGTTGATCGACCAGAAGCGCGTGCAGGGGGAGCGGGCCACTGCCAAAATCCACCTCGCCCAAATATCCGGCGGAGGGGCGCACGTCGGGGAGCATGGCGCGGGGGACGTCGAACAGCGCGAGCAGGTCGTCATCCCAGGCGAAACGGTTCATGTCGAACAGGAGGGTGCGGGAGGCGGTGGAAGGGTCGGTGATGTGCAGTTTGCCGCCCGTGAGCGCCCACAAGGTCCAGGTTTCGGTGGTGCCGAATTTGAGTTCGCCCGCGTGGGCACGGCGGCGGAGGTCGGGGTGCTGTTCAAATACCCATTTCAGTTTGGGGGCGGAAAAATAACTGTCGAGGAGGAGGCCGGTTTTCTGGCGGAGATCATCGGGGTTGACGAAGGGGGCGAGGGCATCGCAGACCGATTGGCCCCGTGTGTCTTGCCAGACGATGGCGGGGGTGACGGGTTCGCCGGTGGCCGCGTCCCAAACGATGAACGTTTCGCCCTGATTGTCGAACCCAACGGCGGTGATGGGGTAACGCGCCACGAGCGGGGCAACGGCCTCCCGCACGGTGCGGACAATGTCGCGCGGGTCTTGTTCCACCCAACCGGGATGCGGAAAGCGCGCGGGGAGGTGAGATGAATGTTTTTCCACCATTTCCCCGCGTTCGTTGACGATGACGGCGGTGGTTTGGGTGGTGCCTTGGTCGATGCCGAGGAGGTAGGGCATGGGATTGATGCGTGAGACGTGAAACGTGATGCGTGAAATCTTCTCACGCATCACGTTTCAGGGGGATAGAAAATGGAACCTAAAAAACTCCGTTTTTTAGTCCGCCTCGCCGTAACGTTTTTCGATGTCGGCGATGAGCTTTTGGCGTTGTTTGATCTTTTCGCCTTCGGGGACGCCTTCAAACCGATTGGCTTCGCCACCTTTCATGTAGGTGATGATGAGGCCGACGACGGCGATGCCGATGGTGATGTAGGCGGTGGTGGCGTCGGGGATCAGCATTTTGGCGACGTTGCCATCCGGGAGGGGAATAAACCCGATGACCAGGCTGATAACGGCAAGGACGACGCCGATGATCGCGGACTGACGAGACCACAGGGCAAACATCGCGACGATTAGCATCATGGTGAAGTGGAACACCTTTTCATTCGGCGGGAAGAAGCCGCTGATGGCAAGGGTGATGCCAAAGATGGTCGCCAGGACGGCATTGGGCTTGGAAAGACCGCCCAGATTGAACGGGCCTTTTTCTTTCCATTTGGCGCTTCCTTCGGCCAATAGGCCTGCCGCGACGGGCATCACCATCGAGATGTACAGGAAGACCGCACAAGCCACGGCCAGGACGAGGTAGTAGGGGGCGTACACGGTGCTGAGGAGGGCCAACGCCGCCGATACCCAGATGGCGTAGGTCGGGGTGCGGTATTGGGTGCTGACCTGGGCTAAAGTTGTTGAACCGGGCAGACCCCCGTCACGCGAGAAGGCGTACATCATGCGGGAGGTGGAGGTCAGGCCCGCGAGGGCGCAAATATAGTTGACGATCACGAGACCAATCGCCAGGAACAGGCTGAGGGCATAGGGCATTCTGGAAGCGCCCCACATGTAGAAGAACGATCCCCAGCCCGCCGCGCCTGCTTCTTCGATGCTGGGCATGGTCAGAACGTAGGCGGCTACGGCGACGAGACCAAAAATCCATGACCAAAAGACGGCGGTCCACATGCCTTTGGGCACGTTGACCTGGGCGTCTTGGGTTTCTTCGGATGTATGGGCGGAGGCATCAAAGCCGGTGATGGTGTAACACACGTAAGACAGGCCAAGCAGGAAGGCAAAGGCCACGCTTTCTGTGCGGAAGGGGACGACTTCACCCCCAATAGGGCCAGTGAAGTTAGTAAACGTCCAAAGCCGGCTGATATCCAACGCCACGGGGCTGAACACAAACAGGGCACCGATGAGAATGATAGTGAGGGCAAAGATCAAATATCCGCTCAGGTCGGTCAGTTTGGTAGTGATCCCAATCCCATAATGGTTCAACAAGGCCTGGCTGATCAACGCGGCCGCAACAAAAATGAATTGGTGCCAGTACCCAAAGGTGGACACATCCATACCTAGCACGGTGCCGAGCAGAAGGTCTTTGAAAAATACCGTGTACAACAACACATCCACGGAGGAAACTACACAAACCAGGCCCACCAGGTTAAACCAGGCGGTGGCCCAACCCCAGGCCTTGTTACCCAGGTGCGAACTCCAGTGGTACAAACCGCCCGCCGTGGGGAAGGAGGAGGCGATCTGCCCCATGCCAAAGGCCACACTCAGGGCGAGAATCCCGCCCACCAACCAGATCATAAACGCCCCGCCCGACCCAAGGGCGTTGAACGCCGCTGGGAATGCAGAGATACCGCCCGCTAAAATACAAATGATGGAAAATGAGATCGCAAAATTAGAGAACCCGCTCATCCGCCGGGCAAGTTCCTGTGCATACCCCATTTTGTGCAAAACCTGTTTATCGTGTTCTTGAACTTTCTGTGCCATATACTTCTCCTGAGAATCATTTAATTGTAAAAAATAGGGGAGTTAAATTAAAACGTACGATACATCCTGCATAGGCTCTTCCTCCGGGGTAAAACAAGGCTCTAGTACTTGGATACTATAACCCGTCCTCTCGGAAAACGTGACGCGGAATTATTTTTCTCTTTTATGCGGTCACCCCAAAAGGGCACCTTCCCCGATCCTATCCTCGAACGGTCCCTACCATGATGAGACGTGAGCCTCTTTTCGCCTCTTATTTAAACAGAATGTTAACGTTTTTCCGTTTTGAGGTTACAATTTTGACGATTTCCTATTATTTTTCAAATTCATAATAAAAGGAGTAGCTTATAAGTCAAATTACTTGACCGGTTAGGTTATTTAACGAGTTGATTCAACTATTTTTGTCCAGGTTTTATTTTATATAAGCCTTAACGGACAAAACCAAAAAATCTGTAACTGCTCAGACCCTAAAGGTTTTTCTCGATGAATTCGGGAACTCATTTACAAATGGCGCACCTTTTTACAGGATCGTCTCTTGCAAACAAAACCTTTAGGGTCTGGCCTGAGTAGTTACAAAAATCTTGAGGAAACCCCATGAAAAAACTTCAACACTTCTTACTTATCTGGGTTGTCGCGGCCCTTATTTTATCTGCCTGCACCCCCGCGGCTACGCCTGTGGCTACTGAAGAGGTCGCCGCGACGGAAGAAATGGCAGATGATCCAATGGCGGACCTGGTTGCCGCGGCGAAAGCCGAGGGCATGCTCACCACCATTGCGTTGCCCCACGACTGGTGTAACTACGGCGAAGTCATTGAGGCCTTCAAGGCCAAATATGGCATCGAGGTAAATGAATTAAATCCAGATGCCGGTTCTGGGGATGAAATCGAAGCCATCAAGGCCAATAAAGATAACACTGGTCCCCAGGCTCCCGATGTGATTGATGTAGGGTTCTCTTTTGGGACCTCAGCCAAGGCGGAAGGTCTCATTCAGCCGTACAAAGTATCCACCTGGGATTCCATTCCCGATGATGCAAAAGACGCGGAAGGGTATTGGTACGGCGATTATTATGGCGTGTTGGCATTCCTGGTCAATACCACCGTTCAACCCGATGTCCCCCAAGATTGGGCAGATTTGCTGGACCCGAAATATAATGGGCAGGTTGCGCTCTCTGGCGATCCCCGCACCTCGAACCAGGCGATCCAATCTGTCTATGCCGCGGCCCTGGCGAATGGCGGTTCGTTGGACAATGCCCAACCCGGGCTGGATTTCTTTGCCCAACTGAACGCCGCCGGGAATCTCGTTCCCCTGATTGCGAACAACGGGCTGGTTGCCACAGGCGAAATCCCCGTCCGCATCACCTGGGACTACAACGCCCTCTCGGCCATCGATACCTTTGAAGGTAACCCCACGGCAGAAGTCGTTATTCCGGCCAGTGGTCGTTTTGCAGGCGTGTATGTTCAGGCCATCAGCGCCTACGCACCCCACCCCAACGCCGCAAAGTTGTGGATGGAGTTCCTGTATTCGGACGAAGGCCAACTGTTATGGATGGAAGGTTACTGTCACCCCATCCGTGAAAATGACCTGCGTGCGCGCAACGTCATCCCCGCTGAACTGCTCGCGAAACTTCCCGACGTTTCCGGGGCAGTGTTCCCGACGCTTGACCAACTGAATGCGGCAAGTGAAGTGATCACCGCCAATTGGGATACGGTTGTTGGCGCGGATGTTCAAGCCAGCCCCTAAACTAATTTATTTTTATTCCGTGAGACCCTGCCAACTGGCAGGGTCTCACTACAAATGCCTTTGTCTATGAGGTGAACGTGGCGACAACCTTGTTACCCCAAAAGGTGAGTAGACCAACAGAAAACTGGCGTAAATGGCTTGGTGTAGTTCCATTTTTCCTGTTTGCCGTACTTTTCCTCATTATCCCTTCGGTGCGCCTGCTCGCAGGCAGTTTTTTTGCTGTTGAGGGCGAGTTTACCCTGCAAAATTACATTCAGTTGTTTACTTCCGAAACGATTGTCAATGCCTATAAATTGAGCATTCAAATCAGTGCGGTGACGGCGATTGGGGGCGGGATCTTCGGGTTTTTACTGGCCTACTCCGTCACGGTTGGTGGCCTGCCGAAACCCCTGCGCTCTGCGCTCATTACGTTTTCGGGCGTGGCTTCAAACTTTGCCGGAGTGCCGTTGGCGTTTGCTTTTATCGCCACCCTTGGACGGGCGGGATTTCTCACGACGATTTTAAAAGAAGTGTTCAACGTCAACATCTATGAGCAGGGTTTCAGCCTTTATACGTTTTTAGGCTTGAGCCTGACGTATATGTATTTTCAATTCCCGTTAATGGTGCTCATTATTGCGCCCGCCCTGGACGGTCTAAAGCGCGAATGGCGGGAAGCCGCGGAAAATCTGGGTGCTTCTTCCTTTCAATATTGGACGCAAGTCGCAATGCCGGTCCTGCTCCCTTCCATTCTGGCCTCGATGATTCTGCTGTTTGGTAATGCTTTTGGCGCGTACGCGACTGCGTATGCGTTGACGGGCGGCAGATTGGAAATCGTGACCATTCAGATTGGGGCGCAAATTCGCGGCGATGTGTTTCATAACCCTGGTTTGGGATATGCGATGGCGATGGGCATGGTGGTCATTATGGCTGTTTCACTGGCTGGATACTCCTGGCTTCAAAGTAAAACCGAGAGGTGGCTGAAATGAACTTTCTCACACGCTTGCGAAAATTTCCCCTTTGGAGTTGGCTTTGGTTTTTGTTAGGGACGTTGTATTTCATCTTGCCCCTGCTCGCCACCTTTGAATTTTCCATTAGTTGGGACCCACAGGACCTCTCGAAAGCGTATGTGCGCGTGTTTGAAGACGGCGATTTTTGGGAAACCTTTCTTTATTCCAACATGCTGGCGATCACAACCATCGTTGCCAATACGATTCTCATCGTCCCCACAGCCTACTGGATTCGGCTTCGGGTTCCTGAAGCTCGCCGTATTGTAGAATTTATTACGCTTCTGCCTTTTGTTGTCCCGGCGATTATTCTGGTTTTTGGTTTGATTGGTGTATATAGTTCACCCTTCAACATTCCTTTTACGGAAGTGACTCTGGTCAAACCCCTCACCACGTTCAAATTTGGGACCAATCTTTTGATCGTAGCGGGTTATATGGTGCTGGCTATGCCATATATGTATCGTTCCGTGGATACCGGAATGCGTACCGTAGATGTTCGCACGCTGACCGAGGCGGCCCAAAGTTTGGGCGCGGGCTGGTTCACCATTATCACGCGAGTGATTTTGCCCAACGTACGCACCGCTTTGTTGAGCGGTGCATTGCTCACCTTTGCCATTGTGGTTGGCGAAGTGACACTCGCTTCTTTCCTGGGTGTGAACGCCTTTGGGCCGTATCTGTTTTTGCTTGGACAGCACCGGGCTTACGAACCCGCGGCTCTGTCCTTTGTCACTTTTCTGCTCACCTGGATGGCGATGGGGCTGATCCAATTGTTTACAGGTGGGCAAGGGCAAGCCGCCGGCGCGCATTGATTGAATTAACAAAAAAACTCCTATGACCAATCTTGTCCTTACTAACATTTCAAAACATTTTGGCGATTTCACCGCTGTTCAAGATTTTAATCTCTCTGTGGATAAGGGAGAATTTGTCTCCTTTTTAGGCCCGTCGGGCTGTGGAAAAACGACCACCCTACGGATGATTGCCGGGTTTGAGATGCCAACGACGGGGAGTATCACCATCGAAGGGGTAAATATCACGCATCAACCCCCCAATCAACGAAATGTCGGCATGGTGTTTCAATCGTATGCCCTGTTCCCCAACATGACCGTGGCCCAAAATATTGGCTTTGGGTTACGCGTCCGCAACGAATCCGGCTCGGCGATCAAAGATCGGGTCGCGGAAATGTTGGGGATCATTAACCTGGAGAGCAAAGCCAACAGCTACCCTTTTCAGCTTTCCGGCGGGCAAATGCAACGGGTGGCCCTGGCACGTGCCCTGGCAATTCGCCCCCAGGTTTTGCTCCTCGACGAACCCCTCTCCGCGCTCGATGCCAAAATCCGGGTTTCGCTAAGGGCGGAAATCCGGTCCATCCAACGAAAACTCGGCATTACTGCCATTTATGTCACTCACGATCAGGAGGAGGCGCTGTCTTTATCGGATCGGATTGTGGTAATGAACATGGGCGAAGTGGAACAAATCGGTACGCCATTCGAAATTTACAACTTCCCCAAAAATCAATTTGTCGCCAATTTTGTCGGTACCCTGAACACCGCGTCCGCAGAAGTGCTTGATCCGGCAGAGGGGAGGCTGTCCTTGAACGGGAGCACCATTCAAACCTCGACAGATTTGAAAAATAAAGCGAAAGGCGAGAAAGTTCTGATTGCCATTCGCCCGGAGCGGTTCAGTTTTGTCAGCGAACAGAAAAAGGCCAATGTAATAGATTGTAAGATCGAAAATATTGTTTTTCTGGGCGCGATTGTCCGGGTGCAGGTCTCGGTCGGGACATCCATTTTTTATATGGACACTTTCAACAATCCCTTCCTCGAACTGCCGAAGATCGGGGCGAAGGAGCAGGTGACCTGCTCGAAGGAAGCGGTCCTGGTTTTGGACGAATAGACCAAACTTCGC